>CAJOPQ010000019.1 GCA_905236445.1 uncultured Clostridia bacterium | reverse complement strand
GATAGCTTATACCTCCCAGGTTCAATTGGTTTTCCCCTTTCTATTATTTCTCCCGTAAACACTCTGTTTTCGTCATACAAATCAATTAATTCCATTTTTATCTCCTTTTTTTATTCGTTCATTTAATTCTTCATCTTGTTTAAAAAAAGTATCATCTACTTTGGTGGCCAAATCCAGTCTGATAGGTTCTATTTTTTCACAATCATTATAAACACACGACTTGCAAATATAGTTGCCCACCCGACATTCTTTTTGTAATTCTCTATACTTGCATAGATTTTTCATGACCACATCAAAACCATCTACACCATGAATCAATTTATATTCATCTCTATTGATAGCATTAATGAAAAATTTAATACTATCCAAACCACTTACCAACAAATTTTCTGACATATTTTCATCGGCAAGTAATCCATTTGTTGTTAGATAACATACAAATATCTAATACTTTTTGCATATTTGATAAGACTTGTTTTTGGGGAAAACGTCATCTATAATAGTTGTAAAATTTTCTGTTACTCGCTCATTGATATCTATTTTCATATATTGTATTATACCACAATGCATCAAGAACAACAACAAAATTACTTTTAACCATAATATGCTAAATTTACTTATATGAGAAAGAACAATAAAAACGAATATGATTTGTATAAGGAATTTCTAGAATTCGAAAACACCCAGTCTAAGCTATCTCAAAATTTCAAAAACATTAATGTTTGGGATATTTGTCGATTTTTCTTTTATGATAGTTTATATTGCAAAATTCTTGACGTAAAAAGTAATGTTCCTGATTTAAAAAGACACATATATGCCACCAATTCATATATTAATGATAGGCTAATTGATATAAACAAAATGGCACAAGTTCCTGGATCATAGCATTCCACATGTCTTGCCAGATTGTATATTCTCACATTATTTGTCAAGTTTGTTAAAGTATATGAAAACAGAATTGAAATTGGACTTAATTATTCACTAAACCCAAACAATGCTGAATATGTGCCAATTAAAGATTTTCAAAAACTTTTGAAACAACACGAATATTCAAAGCTGGTACACGAAGAAACAGAACTTTAACTTACTATATATATTCAGTTATTTAGACAAAGAAAAAGAGCATATTCAAATATATGCTCTTTCTTTTTACCCATTATTTAACTAGTTTCAAACTGGACAACCTAAGGTCCTATTTTTTATAATACATAATTATTTCTTTGCGTTTAGAGCAGCGTCTACCATGCCCAAGAATAATGGATGTGGCCTATATGGTCTACTCTTAAATTCTGGATGGAATTGTACTGCTACAAAATATGGATGATCAGGCAACTCAATAATTTCAACCAAGTTTCGCTTTGGATTAATTCCAGCGATAATCATTCCTTTGTCTTGCAATAATTGTCTATATGCATTATTAAATTCATATCTGTGTCTATGCCTTTCCTTAATCTCATCTACGCCATATGCTTTTGAAGCCTTCGTATTAGGTGTAAGTCTGCAGGTATATTCTCCCAACCTCATTGTTCCACCTTTCTGTGTAACAATTTTTTGGTCTTCCATTACATTTATCACTGGATAAGGAGTCATCTCATTCATTTCCACACTATTTGCATCTTTCAAATTTGCCACATGTCTTGCAAACTCTATAACTGCAATTTGCATTCCAAGACACAAGCCTAGATATGGAACGTTGTGAGTTCTGGCATATTCACAAGCAAGAATCTTTCCTTCTATGCCACGACTACCAAATCCACCTGGAACAACTATTGCATCAAATCCTTTCAAATGCACCTCTGCACCGTCTTTTTCCAACAATTCGCTATCAATTATCTCCACATTACCCATAACTTTTCTTGCACTACAGGCATGCTTTATCGACTCTGTAACGCTTATGTATGCATCTGGTACCATTGTGTATTTTCCAACAATTGCCACATTAACTACCGGAAGTGTTTTGTCATTAAAGACTTTGACCATGTTCTCCCATTCTTTCATATTTGCCTCTGGGGCAGTAATCTGTAATTTATTTAACACAGCATCATCAAACTTTTGAGATTTTAGTACCAATGGCACTTCATAAATACTTTTACAGTCAGGATTGTGAATAACTGCACTTGGAGAATCAAGATTACAGAACATAGCGATTTTTTCTTTTAATTCCATTGTAAGTTCTACATCAGCATTACTTCTGCATACAACAATATCTGGCATAAGACCTAATGAAGTTAACAACTTAACACTATGTTGTGTAGGCTTTGTCTTAATTTCTTTCGCAGCTCCAAGATAAGGAAGTAATGTAGTATGAATATGAACAAAATTGTTATACCCCAACTCCCTTTCAAATTGTCTAATTGCCTCCAAGAAAGGCTCACCTTCCATATCACCAACTGTTCCACCAATCTCAACAATTACAATATCTACATTTTCACCTGCAACACTTCGCATAGCTGCCTTTATCTCGTTAGTTACATGTGGTACAACTTGGATTGTTGCCCCCAAATAATCCCCAGCACGCTCTTTTGATATTATGCTAGAATAAATCTTGCCACTTGTATAGTTGCAGTTTTTGTGAAAATTATTATCTAGAAATCTTTCGTAATGTCCTATATCAAGATCCGTTTCTCCTCCATCTTCAGTTACAAAAACCTCACCATGTTGATATGGACTCATTGTGCCGGGATCGACATTGATATATGGATCTAATTTCTGGATAGTTACCCTAAGCCCCCTGTTGATTAACAATCTGCCTAGAGATGCCGCAGTTATTCCTTTTCCTAAACTAGATACAACACCACCTGTCACAAAAACATATTTACTCATAACATATCACCTCTAAAGAACATAGTAGTTATTACGATTACAAAAAAACATCTGCTTAATTATTTTAGCAAATGTTTTTAATTTCTTATAGGGGTTGAAAAAGACTTTGATAAACTCATTTTATATTGAGTTAACACAAGCCACATTCTCATACCGCCCTCCAATAACTACACTTAGATTAGCACAAAAAATATTTATTTAGCAAACAAATTTCTACAATTTATTGCATTTTTTATTTAAAATTTCAATAACCTTAGGACAACAATTGAGAAACCATGTACAATATTTTTGCGGATTTGATACTAAATTCTTAGATAAATCATCGATATTAACCCACTCCACACTATCAACCTCGTTAGGATTGAAATTAATATCTCCAGTATAATTTACTATGTACACGTGATCTAACTCATATTCAGTTAGTCCGTTGTTAAATTCGCTATAATATACGAAGTTAAACATTTCGCTAGGAACATCAATTTTTATTCCAAGTTCTTCATGTGCACGTTCTCTAACGCATTCTATAATATCTTTATCTGGCAAAGGATGTGAGCAACAAGCGTTTGCCCACAGTCCCGGCGAATGATATTTCGCCTTTGACCTTCTTTGTAACAACATATTGCCATTGCAATCTATAACAAAAAGAGAAAAAGCTCTATGTAAGTGCTTGTCCATATGTGCTTTCAATTTCTCCTCCACACCTATAAAATTATCAAAAATGTCTACAAGTATTACTTCTGTCATACGCATTTCCTTTTTTATTCCAAAAACATAACTGAATCAATGCTGTTATACATAATATTATCTACACGATAACTTTTAAGATTTTTATAGTTTAGTTCCTTATCACAATTACCCTCAACCAAAGTAAAACCTGCATTACTTAAAAAAGAGTAGTTAATTTGAATCTTACCATTTTGATTTAAATTATTTTTTTGTAGTTGAGCCACTGTATCAAAAAATTTTATAGGCGCACTATAATCTAATATATTTGACAAAAAAATATAATCAAATTTCTCGTCCCCAAGCACTTTGCTGAAATCTGTTATATCAGCGCACAGATAATCTATTTTGACATTATCTATCAAGCCTTGCAATTTGTTGTAAGCCTTTTCATTCTTGTAAAATATGCTTGAATCGCACTTTCTTGCAACATGGCTAAAATGCTCTTGAATCGCATCATTCACAAAATTCTTTAACTCTTTATTATCCATTTCCAGATATAATTGATCCCAAAACATTTTAGAGTCTACACTTAGGTCATGCGAAATCTTAGAATATGTTCTATAATCACTTATATTCTTATTTACATAGAAATCTATAAATTCACTAAAATCTAAATTTTTGATTGCAGCAATCTTTAGCTCGATAAAACTTTTCGACAATGGATTGCCATCAATTACAACAACACGATTAGAACCATAGTATACAGCATTTAATGCTTGGTCACCACTTGAGCCAACCGTCGCAACTGATTTACCATTAAAGTTAAATTTACTAAAATATTCTTTCAGATTCTCGTTGCTAAAAAGATATGCTTGCTTAGTAACATTGCTTACACAAATATTGGGATTTTCTAAATATTCTAATAATTCATCTAGTGGATAATTAAAATCTTGTATCGTTAATTTATTACTCATTTGCTATATTACTCCAAAAATAATGATTGAGACACTTTGCTCCCATCTGATCTAAAAAGACTTTCCACTCCATATTTATTGAATTCCATGTCCTTCAAAGATTTTTCTTCCATTAGTCGTTTTTTCAAAACATCAGCCGCATTATCATCTTTACAGAATTGATAACTGACCTGTATTTTGCCATTTTCTGCCAGGTTATTGTCAACAAGTTGCGATACAATTCCACAAAATTTGTTTCTATCAACATAGTCAACAATATTGGATAGGAATATAAAATCAAACTTTTTACCATCAAGTGCTTTGCTAAAATTATTTATATCTTCATAGATATATTTGATATTGGCATCTTTTAATCTCTCTTGTAAATGTTTATATGGGTTTCTACTCAAAAAGAACATACTAGCATTCAAGTTTTGTTTTGATGAAGCCACACCTTTTCCACAAAACATGCATGGAGCAATTAGCTCACTTATATCGCCGCCTTCAGCCTCCAAAAACAAGTTGTCCCAGAACATTTTAGCATCAGGGCTAAGATCGTGCGATATCTTTGCATACATATCATACTTTGTAAAATCATAATTATCATAAAACGATTTAAATTCTTCGAATGAGAAATTCTTAATAGCGGCAATTTTTAATTCTGTGAACGCCTGCGACAGAATGTTGCCGTCTATTAATGTAACATCATTTGCACCATAATATATCGCATTAAGCGCTTGATCTCCACTAGAGCCAACAGTAGCAACAGTTGCACCATTAAAATCAAAGCATCTGAAATAATCTTTCAGATTCTCGTTACTAAATAAATACACATTGTTAGTTACTCTATTCTTTGCAACAGCATCGTTAGCATCAATTCCAAACAAGTGATCAATTGGATAATTATAATCTTTTACTTGAAGTTTGTCTTCCATTGTAGCACCTCCCACACATAATATCGATTATATTATAACATATTATATAATCAAATTTCAATAACCTTTTGAAACAATTATCAGATCATATTCATAAAATGTTAAAAATGATAAATTCCGCAAAAAATATTGACAATTACAACTATACAAAGTTATAATTAAATATCAAAAAAAATGAAGGAGGAACAAGTCGTGGAAATACACTTAAGTAACGACGATTATCTCGGGCGAAAATCATATCACGGCTTGTTCGTGTAGATTACAAACCTTTCACATTACAATACTTTTTTGTACATGTTTAATTAGTCGTTAAATTTTTTCTTGTTGACTTAAAAAACATAACAATGGAAAAAGAATTACAAAAATTAATAAACGAAAAAAATTATAAAGAGATTGCATCGATAATATCAGACATGAAATTAAGCGATGCCACACAGACCTTAGCAACACTAAATGATACTGATATTATATTAGTGTGCCGAGAATTAGATAGCGATTTTCTTGCAGATATACTGCTAGAGGTCGATAGCAATCTGAAAAGCAAAATAATAGACGGACTTAGAGATAAAGAACTAGAAGAAGTAATGGACGAAGTGACTGTAGACGAAACTATGGATATAATCGAATCACTTCCAAACGAAACAGCAGTAAGATTAGCTGAAAAGAATGTTATCTGTGCGATGATTAAAGAAAAAAATTTCACTACTCTCAAACCACTTCTAGCCAATATGAATGAAATGGATCTTGCCACTATTTTTGAAGAATTAGATGACGAAGAATTGCCAATAGTATTTCGACTACTTCCTAAGGACCTTGCAGCAGATACCTTTGTCGAAATGGAAAAAGAGGTCCAAGAAAAATTGATCAATAAACTAAATGACATAGAATTAAAAGCAGTCATGGAAGAATTGTTTATTGATGATATGGTAGATATAGTAGAAGAAATGCCAGCCAATGTTGTCAAAAGACTTCTTACTCAGAGCGATGCAGAAACCCGTGCATATATCAACGAAATACTAAAGTATCCAAAGGATAGCGCTGGAAGCATTATGACTGTTGAGTTTGTATCTTTGAGTCCAACTATGACAGTATTAGACGCATTTAAGAAAATTAAAAATACAGCCATAGACAAAGAAACCATTTACACTTGTTATGTAACTGATAAGAAACGGAAGTTAATAGGAGTTGTAACTGCAAAAGAGTTGATGCTTGCAGATCATAATGCAAAGATTCAAGATATTATGGAAGAAAGCGTAATATACGGTTACACATTAGATGACAAAGAGGAAGTATCTAGAAAGATACAAAACTATGGACTTATTGCAATCCCAATAGTTGATGAAGAAAAAAGATTGGTCGGAATTGTAACCGTTGATGATGCTATGGACGTACTTGTCGAAGAAAATACAGAAGATATTGCGAAAATGGCAGCGACATCGCCTAACGCCAAACCATATTTGAAAACTAGTGTTTTTACAATATGGAAGAATCGTATCCCTTGGCTTCTAGTTCTTATGATAAGTGCAACTTTTACAGGCCTTATTCTTAATACTTACGAAGAAAAGCTTAACGCAATTAGCAGTGTGCTATTTGCATGCGTTCCTATGATTATGGACACCGGTGGCAACGCTGGCTCCCAAGCATCAGTTACTGTTATCAGATCGCTAGCATTAAATGAATTAAAAACAAAAGACATATTCAAAGTTATTTGGAAAGAATTCAGAGCATCACTTCTATTAGGCTCAACTCTTGCAGTTGCCTGCTTTGCAAAACTTATGATTGTTGATAATTTATTATTTAATTTCAGTGGCTATACACCTATTAGATGCGCTGTTGTATCTCTTGCATTGATGTTCACCGTTGTACTAGCCAAGTTAGTTGGTTGTGTACTTCCACTTATTGCAAAAATGTGCCATCTAGATCCTGCAGTTGTTGCCAGCCCATTTATAACAACCATTGTTGATGCTGTCTCTTTAATTCTATATTGCATGTTATCTATTGCAATACTATCTTAAAAAACAAAAATATTATTGTCAATTGCAGACAATAATATTTTTTTTAAGTATCAAATCTTATAATTGAATAAAGCATCAGCCAAGTTAGGTTAACTTATTCCTTCTTAGCACAACCAATGTCTCCACATGTGAGGTATTAGGAAACATATTATACAATTGCAGAGCCTCAATTTTGAAATTAGTCATGGCTTTGATATTCTTTGCCAAAGAATTGGAATTGCATGATATATATATAATTTTGTCAATATTGCTTGATTCATTAATAACGGTTATAAGTTTATTATCCACTCCACTCCTTGGAGGATCTACAACAAGAGTATAACTTGCACCATCGTCCAATATTCTAGGCACAACTTCCTCTGCTTTTCCACAAAAATTGAACATGTTATTGATTTTGTTATCTTGCTTTAATTTTTCTGCATTATAATGTGCATTTTTTACAATTTCGACTGCATATACTAATTTGCACTTTTTTGCCAATATTGCCGTCAGAAGTCCTGCTCCACTATACGCATTAATTACATTATCACCTTTCGCAAAATCTATAACAGAATCATATAATTTTTGACAAACTTCCGAATTGACTTGGACAAATGAATTAGCACTAATTCGATATTTAATCCCATAAATTTCCTGTTCTATATTGTCACCAATTAGTAGTTCCATGTTGTTGGTGATAAGATCTTTCTTGGCATCGTTATAGTTGAACACAAGCTGAAAATTACTTGTTATGCATTTTTGTAAATTTTCAATTAATTTAGGTATGTTTTTTGGCTTTTGCATACCAATTAATACAATTGCAATATTGTTATCAATTGACCTAATCGCAACATGATTGAGTTCTGCTACTTTATACTCTTGAAGCCAATTATTGACAACAGCAAACGCCTTGCTTATATTATTATTACAAATAATACATTCTTCAATAGCAACAAATTCATGTGTCCCAATCCGATACATTCCTAAGTGGCAATCTTTAACAACAAAAACCATTTTGTTTCGATAGCTATACTGACAACTCGATTCAACATACTTATCTATTGTTGCGTCAACACCAGCAATATATTTTAGATTATTAAGTACTTTGTCTATTCGAAACTGTTTCTGATATTTAATTGATGCATGTTGCAAATTACAACCACCACACTTGCCATAGTATTTGCAAGGCGCATTGACACGGTCATTACTCTTGACTACTAAGTTGTAGTCTGTTACGATATCATATTTTTGATGTTTTTCCAAGCTGTTGATTTCCAGAAGTTCTTCAGGTAGCACACCGTCAACCAAAATTGGCCTTCCATTGATTCTACCTACACCACAAGCATCACTATCTAACTTATTTATTTTTAACATATCCATATATATAATATATCACATCTATTTACAACAAAACAATAAAAAAAGAAGATTATTCGCATAATCTCCTTGATTTAACACTACTTATCCAATCTCTCGTCAATAAGTTTCTGAATATCGCCAACAGTCTTCAAAGTCAAAGCCTCTTCGTCAGAAATAGAAATTCCCATTTCATCTTCCAAACTCATTAATAGTTCTACAACATCAAGAGAATCTGCACCTAAATCTTCAACAATTCTGCTGTCACTATTTATCTTGTTGACATCAATATTCAATTGCTTTGCTAGCATAGTTTTAATATCTTTACTCATTTCTTTCTCCTATTAATGTAATAATTATATTATACAAAGAAAATTAATCTAAGTAAAGCAATTTGCAACACATTATTTGTTGGAAATATTTAGAAATCCTGCAGGATCTACTTTATTACCATTGTTGTCATACATTGTGAAATGCAGATGTGCGCCGTCGTTGCTTTCAGCATTTGCACTTGCCGATACAAATCCTATTGTTGCATTAGAAGCAACCGTATCACCTTTGCTAACCTTAACATCATCGGAAAGAGATCCATACTCACTTATCAACCCATTATCATGTTGAATTTTTACAACAGTGCCCTCTAAATAATTAGTATACACATCTATAACCTTACCAGATGTTATTGCCTTAACCTCACTGCCTGAAGACGCTAAGAAATCAACAGCCTTGTGTGCTTCCCATTGTTTTAGTGTAGAATTATATTGCAATTCAGTGGCAGAATATTCCTTCAATACAGACGCATTAATTACGGGCATATAATAAGTTATTATTGCATTAACAGGTTCTTCATTAATTACATTGTTGTTGGTTACTTTCTTATTATTAGATGATGCAACAGATGCAACTATTATAAGTATACTAAATAGAATCACTATTCCCGCTAAAATGAAAAAATATAAATTCTCTCTAAAAAAATCTTTCGTCGTTTGTTGTTCTTTGTTCTCATTCTCCATGTCTTTTTTATAACCTCCAAAATTTCTATGTTGCAATTATTTACAACAATTTCCCTTTTATACTTCTAGAAACTGTCGAAAATTGACGGATAGCCAATCTTGGTATCATTAGAGCTTATTACTACTTGAATATTGTACTTGTGTCCATCAAATATTTTGAATTTTGGAAGCTCGTCACAATACAATAAGTATACATTTTTGTCTAGTACTATATCGCAACTGACAACACTTATATTGTTTGTGTCAAAAATCTCATCTAAGTTAATAGATTTGTTAATAAGCACACTTTTGCCAAATTGCAAAAAAGTTGATATATCAGTAGATATGTAAAAACTCCCACACTTCAAAGAATCATCTGTTGGCATATAAGAATACTCATAAGTTCTGCAGACGTCTAACTTGCTTACATATTTATCAAATATCATAAATTTACCCATTGGAAGCAATGCAACAAAACTTAAAATAAATATTAATAAAAAATTTTTCATTTAACCCAATTCTCTTTTTTTGTTGTAATTATTATCAAGACATTGGAATTCTATCCAATAAATTATGTCGAAAAGTTATATTATTTGTAAGTTTCTTCATATAATATTGAAACAATCAAAAGGAGAATAATCTTGGACTCAAATCAATCTCAAATTAAAAATAATATGCAAGCTAATTATTCAATTATACTTAACAATCAAAGTAAACTATCATTAACTGGAATACAAGAGGTAATTAGCACTAACGACAAAATGTTGATCTTAAAAACAAATGGTAAAAAATTAACCATATCTGGCAACGATATAAATATCACAAAACTCATTGTAGATACGGGAGAGATGGAGGCAACAGGTACTTTCGACTCAATTAAATACGACAAAACATTTACTGGAAATATATTTAAAAGGTTCTTTAAATAATGCTGAAGTATTACAAACAATGGCAACTCGCACTCATCTTTATTGCTGTTGGCATTGCATGTGGAATTGTGTTTGGAATTTTTACATTTATTAGAATAATAACTGGAAACAAAAAATTTATGCAAATTATAACAGATGCTCTGTCCACTATCTGTATTGCAATAATATATGTAATTGCAATAAATATATTTAATTGGGGCGTACATAGATTTTTTCTTATACTACTAATGTTTGTAGGAATTTTGTTAGAAAGAAAAACATTAGGAAAATTATTTGCCAAACTTTACAATTTATTATATAATCTAGTTGTGAGTAGGATTAGAGTTGTATCCAATTCTAAATTAGGTAGAATACTTAGAAGGTAAAAATGGGAAATGTAAAGAAGGCAAAATTAATCTCAATAATCGTAATTTGTCTAGCAATATCACTGCTACTGACTCTTGTTATCCAATTTACTACTATTCATAATCTGGAGAAGAAAAATAGCGATCTTAATTCGACATTAACTAACCTAGAAGAAGAAATTGCACAAGACAGTAAGCAAAGAAGTTTCTATCAAGATAGAGAAAATTATCTAGATGAATATGCAAGAGATGTTGAGAATATGTCGAAATCTGGTGATATTGTGTATGTCACTTCCAAAAATTAAGAAAATTACAAACAAAATTGAATAAATGTATTGACATTTTCGCTTAATATAATATAAAATATATATGTTATTAGAGATTAAATCTATAGCATATATTATATCGCGGGGTGGAGCAGATGGTAGCTCGTTGGGCTCATAACCCAAAGGCCGCGTGGTTCAAGTCCCGCCCCCGCTACCAACAAAAAAAAAGGAAAACCAATTTTGGTTTTCTTTTTTTGTTCAAAGATGCTAAGTTATAATAACAATATATTTACAGTATACCTAATAGTTAACTTATTCTATAATTAATTTCTATTGTAAAAAATTCATTTTTATATCACATTATACCATGCAAAAAAAATTGCTATGAGATAATCTCATAGCAATTTCTTATAATCAATAACTAAATATGAAGCTTGTAGTTAATATCTGCCAATCTGTCAGTAGTTACATATCCAGCAGGAGCAGCTACGACATCAGGAAGCCTATTAACAATACTTGCACAAGTCATCTCAACAGTCTGAGGTTTGTTAACTACTACAGTTGTAGTTGGCTCTCCTTCTACAGTCCATTCATTCTGATCAAATTCGTCTGGACCATATACTTTTCCTATACATTCTGACTCGATTACGATACCTTCTTTGGTAGTAGTTGTTACTACTGCACTCATACCAGTAGCATAACCTTTCTTAATAGTCATGTTCAGAGTAGACGACTTCAAATCTTTCTTGTATGTCTGAGGAACACACTTCTGTGTCTGACTAACAACATGAAGACCAAGTTTCTCACAAAGCCAGCCGTTAACCGTCCACATATAAGATGGAGAATACTCACCACTATCGATAAGTTTCTTTCTCTCTTTGTCAGAAATTCTATCTACCGATGCAATTTGCTTATCGAATTCCTCTAGCGAAAGTCCAGATCCATGAACTTGTGCAAGAGCGATACCATAATCTTCTACATTGTAAGAAGATTTACCCTTAATTTTCTTAATATTATGAGTAGATCCACAAAGTACTGAAATTAGACTACCCCAAGAAGTATCTTGATAACCAGAACCAGTTAGAGTACAATTGTTAGCCTTAGCCAATTTGTCCAATCTCGCTGTTAAAGTTGGATTAGAATTTGCAGGGAAGAATGCTTCCTCACAAGTTGAAATAGCATTAACACCGCACTTAGCACAAGCTTCCATTAATGGATAAATATCGCTAATTAGACTCATTGTAGTAATGATGGCAACATCAGGTTTATTTTTCTTTAAAGATGCTTCAATATTCTTGATATCTTCAATCTTTACACCCTTTTTACCTGTCTTTGTAATAGTTGATGTGTCCTTACCAATAACAGCTGGATTACAATCAAAAGCACAGACAATTTTGCCACCTTTCTCTTCTACATAACGCATTGTGTAGACAGACATTTTGCCACAACCAATTTGGGCAACTTTTAATGTTTTCATTTTTCATTCTCCTTAGATTGATTTAATACTATTATTATATACAATTACCAAAAAATGTTAAATAAATTTAGCAAATAAAAAATATTTAAAAAAACTAAAAGACATATAATATATTATCGAAAATATCAAGATATCGTTTTGTTAAGCCAAAATAACAGTATTTGCATAATAAAAAAGCCTACAAAGATTTGTAGGCTCATAATATAAAATTATGTTATTCATGTCTCCAATGGAACAATTTATGTGCTAATTCTCTATTGTTAATATAAGAATTATACAATTCTGTCATAAACTTATTCTCACTACTTATTCTCGCAGTTGCTCCTTTGTCTGCATCCATAATAGCCTTGGATCTAAGGCGTTTTACTTCTTCAACTGGTGTTTTGTCATAATCCACAAATGGCTGACCACCACCATTGATACAACCACCCGGACAAGCCATTATTTCTACAAAGTCATAGTTTTTCTTGCCAGATTTAATTTCCTCGACTACTCTTCTTGCATTGCCAAGACCAGATACAATAGCAAGACGCAGAGTAACTTCTCCACATTTTACTTCAACTTCCTTAACTCCGTTGGAATTTCTTACTTCTTCGAAATCTACTTTGTCTTTATTGCCTGTTAACTTTTCTGCAGCAAATCTTAGTGCTGCTTCCATTACACCACCAGAGACACCGAAGATTAGTCCAGCTGATGTATATTCATCGAATGGTGTATCAAAAGGACTTGGCTCCAAATTCATATAATCTATGCCTGCATCTTTGATCATCTTAGCAAGTTCTCTTGTTGTCAACGCATTATCCACATCAGTTGCCCTCTTCTTCTCTTGCTTCTTCGCAGTACAAGGCATAATATCTACTACTTTTATATTCTCCTGTGCGATATTATTTTGCTTTGAGAAATAATCTTTGACTAACGCTCCTACCATCTCTGTTGGGCTTTTGCAGGTAGACAAATTTTCTTTCAAATCTGGATAGTTCTTCTCAATAAATGCAAACCAACCCGGACAGCATGAAGTAAACTGTGGCAATTTACCACCATTTTGTATACGATCAATTAATTCATTTGCTTCTTCATATATTGTAAAATCAGCACCCATATTGATATCAAAAACTTTCTTAAATCCAAGTTTCTTCAATGCGGTAACCATTCTACCCTCATCAAAAGTTCCAATTGGCGCACCAAATTCTTCAGCCAAAGCAACACGTACTGATGGGGCAACTTGGCAAGTTACATAATAATCTGGATTATTAAGTAATTTCTTAACCTGATTAATCTCTGTATTTTCCATCAAAGCACCTGTTGGACAAACAAGTACACATTGGCCACAACCAATGCATGGACTATCGAAAATATCGTTATCAAAAGCACAACCCATGAATGTTTTAAATCCTCTTTGTTGTTTGCAAAGTGCATAAACACTCTGAGTATTGGCACATACATTCATACATCTTCCACAAAGTATGCACTTATTATCGTCTCTAATGATGCAAGGTGAACTTTCATCTATTCTATATGTATTCTTAACATAATTTTGATTGAATGGCTTAACATCATATTCTTCGAAAAGATCTTGAAGTTTACACTTTCTATTCTTTTCGCAATTATCACAATCCTTGTGATGTGTTGACATAATAAGTTGCAATGTCTTTACTCTAGAATTCCTAACTTTGTCGTTGTCAGTGTTAACAACCATATTTTCAGATACCTTTGCTGAACAAGCAGGAATAAGTCTACCATTAACATCACACATGCATATCCTACAATTAGAACTATGGCATACATCTTTCAAATAGCACAGAGTAGGAATTGCGATATTATTCTTTCTGGCAACTTCTATAAGTAATTCGCCCGGCTCACATTCAATAATTCTATCATTTATAGTTATATTCATAATTACTTCCTCTCTATTGCTCCAAATCTACAAGTATTAATACAAGTGCCACATTTAACGCATATGTTTTGATCAATTTGATATGGTGATCTAATCTCGCCACAAATAGCATTAACTGGACATTTTCTAGAACATGCCGAACAACCTTTGCACTTGTTGGCATCGATAGTATATTTCACAAGGTTCTTACATACGCCTGCTCTACATTTCTTATCTACAATATGTTCTACATACTCATCACGGAAATATCTAAGTGTAGACAACACTGGGTTAGGAGAACATTGACCAAGGCCACAAAGTGAGTTAGTCTTAACATAATTTGCTAGATCTTCTAGTTCTGTTAAATCCTCCATTGTGCCTTCGCCATCACAAATCTTCTGCAACAATTCTAGTAGTCTCTTATTGCCAACTCTGCATGGTGTACACTTTCCACAAGACTCATCAACGGAGAACTCCAAAAAGAACTTTGCGATATCTACCATACAAGTATCTTCGTCCATAACGATCATTCCACCAGATCCCATCATAGAGCCAAGAGCTTTTAAGCTCTCATAATCAATAGGCGTATCAATATCTTTTGCAGTTATACAACCACCACTTGGTCCACCCATTTGCACAGCTTTAAACTGTTTGCCATTAGGTATTCCTCCACCAATTCCAAAGACAATATCTCTGATAGTTTTACCCATAGCTAGTTCAACTAGTCCAGTATGGTTGACTTTGCCAGACAATGCAAATACTTTAGTTCCTTTACTATTCTCAGTTCCTATGCTTGAATACCACTCAGCACCTTTTAATATAATGTGTGGAATATTAGCCAATGTCTCTACATTGTTAATATCTGTAGGTTTAGCCAAGTAACCACAAGCAGCTGGATATGGAGGTTTGCTAGTTGGTTCACCTCTATACCCCTCACAAGATCTAATAAGTGCAGTCTCTTCACCACACACAAATGCTCCTGCACCAAGCTTGATAATAATATCGAAATCAAATCCTGATCCAAAAATATTCTTGCCTAATAGGCCTAGTTGCTTTGCATCAGCAATTGCTTTCTTGATTCTTTCTCCAGCAAGAGGATATTCTGCCCTAATATAAATAATTCCAGTTGTTGCACCTATGCTATACCCAGCAATAGCCATTGCTTCGACTATTGCATGAGGATTAGCCTCGATGATACTTCTATCCATAAATGCACCAGGATCACCCTCGTCTGCATTGCATATTACGTATTTCTGATCAGCACTATTTGCTCTAGCAAGTTCCCATTTAGTTCCTGTAGAGAATCCTGCACCACCTCTTCCACGAAGTCCAGAATTCTTGACCTCTGCAATAACTTCTTCTGGCTTCATACTGGTTAATACTTTGTGCAAAGCTAAATATCCGTCAAGCGCAATATAGTCTTCGATACACTCTGGATTAATATATTCACTGTTCATTCTTGCAATAAATTGTTGTTGCTTATAGAATTCAACACTTTGCTTATTATAACAGAAGTTGCCATCTTTGTCTTGGCAAAGCAATCTTTCAACTGGTTCTCCACCAACTATGTGTTTCTCAACAATCTCTTCTACATCGCTTTCTTTGACCTTAACATAGAAAGTCGCTTGTGGATATACTATAACTATAGGACCCATAGCACAAAGACCAAAACACCCTGCATTGTTAACCTTGACATCGGTAATATTTTTGTCTTTCAGTACTTGTTCAAATTTGTTAAATACCGATCCACTTCCAGAAGCACGGCAACCAGTGGATCCACAAATCATTATCTCGTATCTACAGTTCTCAACAGCCTTAGGATCTAAATTTTTTCTAAAATCTATTATAGGTTTTCTATCTCGCTTAATCTGTTCTAATTGTTTCAAATCCATAACATTACTCCTTATTCACAACTCTCAAGAACTTGTTTAATATCCGTAACTTTTAAGTTACCATATACTTTGCCATTAATGGTCATAACAGGAGCAAGTCCACAACAACCTAAACATCTAGCTGTACTAAGATTCCATTTGCCATCTTCACTTGTCTCATTCTCACTTATTCCTGTAAGATGCTTAACCTCTTCCAAAATTTTGTCTGCGCCTAATACAAAGCAGGTTGTTCCAGTGCATACGCAGATATTATACTTTGCCTTTGGCGTAAAAGAAAATTGTGAATAAAATGTGGCCACGCCATACACTTCACTCTCCGACTTTCCCAATTCATTTGCAATTTGTGAAATACTTTCTTTTGAAATATAGCCATACTTATTCATCTGTAGTTGCAAAGCCTCTACAATTGTAAGTTTGCCTTGTTCACAATCTTTACAATTATCCATACATTTCTCCCAGTGATATTCATAAAATTAACGTTACTCTAGAAAAAAAGAAATGTCAACAATATATCTAACATCTCTTAAAGCATCTAATGAGCTTCGTTCAGTCACAGAAGTATTATACAATATATTAAGTTTTGTTACAACCATTTATCAAAATTTTTTCTTAAATTTTTTTATAAAATAAGCCTGTAACAACAAAAAATCCACCAATATATCCTATCGGTGGACTATAATATTAGTAATTGATATCTAATATTGTGTATGTGATCTTAGAGTTAGTGCCCGGTACTTCTACAGATACAGAATCTCCTACACTTTTTCCAATCAAAGCTTTTCCTGTTGGACTCTCGTTACTAATAAGTCCCTTTGACGGATCGGACTCAAAACTTCCTATTATCTTGAAAGTCAATTCTTCATCAAATTCTTTGTCATGAACTTTGACAGTAGCACCTACATTAACTACTTCTTGATTAACTCTTGCTTTGGTGATAATCTTAGCATTTCTAAGAGTGTTCTCAATCTCTACTATTTCTTGCTCTAGTATAGCTTCTTCTTCTCTAGCAGCATCATATTCACTATTCTCACTAATATCACCAAAAGAACGAGCAACGGAGATCTTGTCTGCGACAGCAACCCTACCCTCACTCTTTAGATACAACAATCTAGCTTCTAATTCCTTATATCCTTCTTTCGTTAAATAAATTTGCTCTGCCATAATACACCAAAGCCTCCTTAAAAAAATACTAGTGAAATCACTTTCACCAAATTTAAAAATTACGACACATTATATATTATTTATGCTGAATTGTCAATAAAAATTCACAAAATATCACAACAATTTCAAATTTGCCTATGCAAGTAATTATTGCTGGACAGACAATGGTAAAATTCTTAATATGTTATAAAAATATAAACTTATGCAAAAAATAAAAAACTGGCTACTTTTAGCCAGTAAATTTAATTGTTACAAATTAATTATTCACCAAAATACCTTTCCCTTTGTTGCAAAGCATCCTCGAAATATTCGCCCGTTGTCTCTAATGTAAATCTAACAAGATCTGTAAATTTGGAACTAGGATATACACCATATTCATCTTTTATCTCTGCCCTAACCTCAGTCATGCAAGCATCATGATTAAGCAAATCTTTTAATTTTGTAACATATTCTCTAAGAACATTTGTATCAACATATTGTGAATAGTTAAGGTCGTTAAAATAATTATAATATAGATACTGTCCCCTACTTTTGTTCTCTATTCCATATTCTGTTATATTATTACGGAAAGATTGAGTATAGTCTCTTGTCGCACTTCTATGCTTTTTATCCATAATTTCTGCTGGATAACTAAAGCTAAAATCATATAGTATTACCCCATTATCTTTTCTGTTATGGTATACGGCAATATTGCCACTGTGACAATCTTCGTTGCCAATGCCAACACTTAAATATGATGCAAGTTCAAGTTCTTTTTTAGTTTTTGCTGGAAATGAAGCATATTCCTCCAAATCTTTGATTTGTTGTAATGAAATATCACATATATCAATATAATCACTTATTCTTTCAACTTTGCCATGCGTCATATTGAAATCTTTCGACACAACACCCTTCACTCCATCTAGTTCAGCCAATTGATAATTAGGAGCCTCTATGCCAAATTGTCTTACAACCTTAGCATCAACTATCTCTGCCAAATACTGACCATTATTATGTGCTAAAGAGTTTTTGTGTTGCAGAAGTTCATTAGCATCATCAAGATGCTTGAAGTAATAACTTTTTCTTCCATAACACAAATAATCCACAGGACCTATTACGTGAATCTTGAAGTCAGGTTTATTAAGTTGTCGAAAACCAGTTTTACCATTCCTTACTTTGATCCGACCCTGTTCCCCGACCAGTTTGCTTGCTCACTAGAAGAGTCAAGCGAGAGTGGCTAGTTTAGAAGGAAAAGGACACCAGGGGCTATTCGGCCTCACTTGTCGGAGACTGAACTACCGCTCGCTTACTTGCTGATCAAGGAGGTCATTTCAACTTACTCTAAGCATAGAAGGAAGAAGATTGAAAAACTAACAAACAAATTGTCTTCAGCCCTACTTACTTATAGGCTGACTTGGCCCAGGAAACAAGGTTC
>CAJOPQ010000018.1 GCA_905236445.1 uncultured Clostridia bacterium | reverse complement strand
TTTTTTTTGATATCGCAAATATTTAACATTCGTTATATCATTTATTTGCTAAATTGCATTATTTTCGGATATAATAACAATACTAGATACAACAAAATAAGGGAACAAACTAGATGAAGAAATTTGTAATAATCGATGGTAATAATATTTGCTTTAGGTCGTTCTACGCACTTCCAATGCTTCAAAATTTCGATGGAGTAATTAGCAATGCTGTTTTTGGTTTTGCCAATACGCTAGTAAAAATTATTGAAGAGCAGAAGCCGGATTATATTGCAGTTGCTTTTGATAAAGGCAAGAAAACTTTTAGACATCAAATGTATAAAGAATACAAAATGCAAAGGCGACCAACTCCGAAAGAATTGATAGATCAATTTCCACTACTTAGAGAAATGTTGAAGACAATGCATATCAAGTATATCGAACTGGACGACATAGAGGCTGACGACATTATTGGTGTGCTTTCTAGGAAGTATGACACTAAGAATTTGATAGTCTCTGCCGACAAAGATGTCTTGCAACTAATCGATGACAATACATCAGTTTATGCTCCACAGAAGGGAGGAGAGCCAATAATATATGACAAAGCAAAATTAAAAGAAGTCTTTGGCATAGAGCCTTATCAGATAATAGAGCTGAAAGGGCTTATGGGTGATTCTTCTGATAATATTCCGGGAGTAGAGGGCATCGGTGAGAAAACTGCTCTATCGTTAATTGCAAAATACACCGATATAGATGGCGTCTATGCCAATCTAGATTCATTATCTGCAAAGCAAGCAGAAAGGCTTGTCAAAGACAAAGAAATGGCGTATTTTTCTAAGACTTTAGCAACAATTAAGACAGATTATCCACTAGATAAGAAATTAGAGGACTTCACTTATGATTACCCGTTTGGAGAAGAAACTTTAGAATTTTTTAAGAAATATCAGTTCAACTCACTCCTTAGAAAAGAGGGCGTGTTTGCTGCGGTAACTGAAGAAAATAAAGAAGCGACAAAGACTGTCGAAATTGCTATTTTGTCGGAAGATGCAGACGTCTTTAATGCAATAGAGGACATAGTAAAGTGGCAAGAATTATATATACATCTAGATGATGATATATTTAGTTTTAGTGATGGAGACAAAGAATATAACTTCGCAATTAGCCCAACTATGCTTGGCAAGTTTACTCCAATAGAACAAATTCTTGGCAGAGTAAAGCACATGATATCAGACGACACAACACCTGTATATTTGTATGATGCAAAAGACTTCATGCACAAGATGTTGCCTTATGGGATAGAGGTTAAAAATATCGCTTTTGATTGTATTGTTGCCAAATACTTAGTAAATAGCAATCTTAAAACTGTGCCGTTCATCAATGCTGTAGATTATTTCAATTTGCCAATTGGTCACAAGGCAAAAAATGTAGCACTTATGACTAATATTCTTAAAGGCAAGTTGAAAGAATGGGATTTGGAAAAACTGTATTACGACATAGAACTTCCTCTGATATATGTTCTGTTTGATATGGAAAAAGTTGGAGTACGTATAGATGCTAAAGAATTGGAGGTGCTAGATAGTAAGTACCAAGAGATTCTGTCTGGACTGACTGAGGATATATATGCGCTTGCTGGCACTCAATTCAATCTTAATAGCCCTAAGCAGCTGGGCGAAATATTGTTCGGAACATTGCACTTGAAAGCAAGAGCAAATAAGAAAGAAAGTACAAATCAACAAGTTCTAAATGAATTGGTTGGGCAACACCCAATTGTCCAAAAAATTCTAGATTATAGACAGTATTATAAATTGTATTCCACATATATCAAGACATATAGCGAATTGAAAGATGACAACAATAGAGTTCACACGCTATTTAATCAGACTATGACTGCAACTGGTAGGCTTAGTAGTACAGATCCTAATCTGCAGAATATTCCTACAAGATCTAACGAGGCTAAAATTTTAAGAAAAATATTTATCCCTAGCAATCCAGACGGATACCTAGTTAGCGCAGACTACTCGCAGATAGAACTTAGACTTCTTGCTAACTTTAGTGGTGATGAGAAACTAATTAAGGCATATAATGAAGGCGAAGATATTCATGCACTTACTGCAAGTGAGATATTTGGTGTTCCTATCGATATGGTTACAGAGAATATGCGAAGAAACGCTAAGGCGATTAACTTTGGCATCATCTATGGCATATCCGATTGGGGACTTAGTCAGAATATTGGGATAATGAAGAATGAAGCAAAGGTATATATCAATAAATATTTTGAGAAGTATCCCAGCATAGAAAAATATATGAACGACAACGTTGCTTATGCGAAGGAACATGGATATATCAAGAGTGTAATGGGAAGAATTAGGTTTATTCCAGAACTTAAAGGTACTAAAATGCAACAACTTTTTGGAGAAAGAGTGGCAATGAATATGCCGTTGCAAGGTAGCGCATCAGATGTTATAAAACTTGCTATGATCAAGGTGTATCAAGAATTTAACAATAGGCACTTGAGAAGCAAATTAGTTCTTCAGATTCATGACGAATTGATTGTCGATGCTGTCAAAGAAGAAGTTGAGATTGTGGAAAAAATCTTGAAAGCTTGCATGGAAAACGTTATTGATACCAAGGTAAAACTTCTTGTCAATGTTGGCTCTGGCACTAATCTTAGTGAAGCAAAATAAGTACATCTAATATGATGTACTTATTTTTGTTGTTACACTACCAAATTATTGCATCTAGATATGGACGATGTGCCATATTTATTTCTAATATGTGCAATGGTTGTGTCAAGTGTCTCTTGTTTTGCTATATTGTTGCTATCGAACAACAGTGATGTTTGCAATATTGGACTGAAATCTTTTAGTCTTATCCCAAGAGCTCTAATAGGTGTTTTTAAGTCGCAATTCTTCTCAAATAGTGCAATTGCGTTCTTAGCTATATCTGTAGATGTGTCAGTTGGGTAGGGCAGTTTGCACTGTCTCTCGTAACTAGCAAGTGTATTATCTTTGATAAATATTTGTATCTCATTGCAATACATATTTTCTTGCTTTAGCCTATATGCTACTTGTTCTGCAAGCGAATAAAAAACCATGCTTATATCTTGCATATTTTTTAAATCTCTATGCCATGTAATGCTATTGCCGATAGACTTAATTTCATCACGATCAGAAAATTTTTTTACTTTGTCTTGGTCCAATCCGTTAGCATATATCCACAGTTTTTTGCCCACAATTCCAAAAGCCTTTGTTAGTACATCTATGTTAGTTTGTGCAAGATCTCCGATTGTAAAAATATTCATTTTTGCCAACTTTTTGGTGGTTTGTCTGCCAACAAATAGTAGGTTATTGACATCAAGTGACCATATTCTGTCTTTGAAATTACCGTTAGTAATTAATGTTATTGCATCTGGTTTCTTTAGGTCACTTCCAAGTTTTGCAAAAATTTTGTTATAGCTAACGCCTATGCTTACTGTCAGACCAATTGTATGTTTGATTTCTTGTCGTATCATTTCGGCAATCTCAAGTGCGTCAGTGAAATCTTTTGTTGTCTCCGTTATGTCTAGCCAAGCCTCATCTATTCCAAACATTTCCACATAGTCTGTATATTTTAGATATATTTGTCTTACTCTTTTGGATATTTTCTGATATAGTTCCATTCTAGCTGTAATCTTAGTAAGTTTTGCTATACCTTTGCACTTTGTTTCGGCCTCAATTGCTGTGTCGCCAGTTTTGATACCAATATGTTTGGCAACCTCGTTCTTAGCTAGTACAACTCCGTGTCGAAGTTCTTCGTTACCCACTATAATAACTGCGTTGTTTTTGATCTTGGGATTTAACAAACATTCAACGCTTGCATAGAAATTATTAAGATCGCTGTGCAGAATTATTCTGCGTTGTTCCATATACCTTTCCATATGTCTATATTTTATCAAACATATGTTCGATTGTCAAGAGTAATTTATGCAATAAATTTTTTAATATCTGATAGGGCTTGCGTTAACAAAAGTTCTAAAAAGGTTGAATGCACTGTCTTTTAATCTAATAGCTGTTGGGAAATTATTGTCGTTAATAAGTGTCAATCTGCTTAAGTTCTCAACTAGATCAATAAAATTCTCTATAATAAGGTATACCAACTGATTGTAGTTGCAGAATGAATATCTTTCCATGTTGCAAGTTGTGTAATAAGTCTCGTTGAATGTCTGCATATCTACATTTAATTTTGCCGCAATTTCCTGATATATTTCCCTCTTAGAAGAACTGGTTTTGTTAATTAAATTGTCTAGCAAATTGACTACATTGCAATAATTACTACTAATCAAACTGTACAGCCTATAATATTCCATAAATTCTTCGTTTGGCATAGAATTGTTAGCCGAGTTATTATTTTGGTCGTTGATATTTTGTTGATTTTCTTCTTCCTGCATAATTTTGGTTTTCTGCATATTGTCCCCCTTTGTAATTGATTGCAAAAAAGTAGGTCGCAAGTTTTTACTATATTCCCGATTTAGTTTTTCGACAACTATGTCTGGATAGGTGTCTGGATAATCATTATAAAACGTATTCATTACGTAATATATA
>CAJOPQ010000017.1 GCA_905236445.1 uncultured Clostridia bacterium | reverse complement strand
CCCTAGTAACTAATACACCAACAATACTCAAAATAGCCATTAATTGCAATATCGCAATTGCGATTATTATTCCCGAAAGTTTCTTTATATTGTCCATTTTATATTCCCCACACACTGATTCATATGTTAAGAATCTGTATTTTAATAATATTCTGTGCCAAAATTTATTTTTTATTGTTTCTCAATACTACTATTCATTATATATTAACATTTTTGCCCCACACTCTGTCAAATAATAAAGTGCACTTTGTATAAATTATATTATAATTATATTATTATTTATCTATAATGACAAAAAAAAGGACTAGATATCTAGCCCTTGGATTATCAGAACAACCATAAGCCGAGTTCTGTATTAGATGGTTATCTATCTAGCCTTGTTGTCACCAACAAGTTCATGCGATGTAACGAAGGACTAGCGAACAACGTTATAACGCCCTTCTATCTTGCATCAGGTGGGGTTTACAGAGGTTATGTGTTACCACAAAACCTAGTGCGCTCTTACCACACTTTTCCACCCTTACATGCTATAGCTTACACTATCACATGCGGTATATTTCTGTTGCACTCTCCTTGAAGTCACCTTCACCAGTCGTTAACTGGCACCCTGTTCTGTGATGCTCGGACTTTCCTCAGGATTACTCCCGCAACCATCTGTTTGTCTGACAAGTATATTGTATCACATAAATGTATATTTGTCAAGCACTATAGATAGTCACTTTTTGACATTATATTCTTAAGTGTCTTTAGTGCTTTTTTCTCTAATCTAGAGATATAGCTTCTACTAATTCCAAGCTTTGCCGACACTTCCCTTTGTGTTAGTGCAGGCGTATCCTGCAAGCCATATCTCATCTTGATAATTTCATATTCTCTATTAGTTAAGTTCTCTTGTAAAAGCTTCATTAACTTCTCACTAACAACTGCATCTTCTACATTCTTAGACACGTCGCTACTCTCATCATATGCAAGATCAATTACTGTGACCATGTTATTTTCTTCATCACTACATAATATGTCGTCTATGCTACAATCGTTTTTGTGTTTCTTATTAACTCTAAGCAACATTAGAATTTCATTCTCTATACATTTGGCCGCATATGTACTAAATTGCGTTCCCATGCCGTCTTTGTAAGTGTTAATAGCCTTAATCAATCCAAGACTACCTACGCTTATTAGATCGTCAGCCTCTTCGGTCTGGCTGTATTTCTTAACAATATGTGCAACAAGTCGCAGATTGTGATGGATAAGTATTTCTTTTGCTTTCTCGTCACCATTGTGAAATTTCTCTATATACATAGCTTCTTCTTGTGTCGTTAATGGTTTTGGAAAACTAGAGTTGTTGTTGACATATGCAGTAAAAAATAATATTTTTTGCACAAATGTAGCAATGCTCTCTATAATCATACCTACCTCCTTACAAGTTGAATATGATATAGAATACTATATGTCGAATAATGTCACATTTTGCTTGTACAAAAAATTTAATTTAACAAAACAAACAAAAAAATGTGCCATATAGCACATTTAATTGACCATAATATTAATTTTTCTTTTCTTTGATCTTGGTTGCTTTGCCAGTCAAGTCTCTTAAATAATAAAGTTTTGCTCTTCTAACTTTGCCACGTTTAACAACTTCAATCTTGTCAATTCTTGGAGAATGAACTGGGAAAATCTTCTCAACACCTACACCAAATGATACACGTCTAACAGTGAAAGTCTCTCTAATACTAGAATTACTTCTAGCGATGACAACACCCTCAAACATCTGAATTCTTTCTTTAGTTCCCTCAATAATCTTGTGATATACCCTAACAGTATCACCAACTCTAAATTCTGGAACATCTGGTTTTAAATTTTCTCTCTCTAATGCTTCAATTAATGTCATTTTGACTTTTCCTCCTAATATATAACTAATTGTTCATAAATCAAAATAATCTATCTAATCGATAAATCTATAATAACTTTGCTTTAGCGGACCAATCGAAGTCATAGAACAATATATCATACTTCGCTTATAATTTCAAGTGTTTTTGATAATTTTATTCAAAAAAAATTAATCCTACTATTAATTTACTTAAAAAGCGTTCTCAATATGCGTAATCTTGTCGTCAAGTATATCTATTACATCAAATCTAATATCATTCTTGCCATATATTCCACTCTCTATAAGATATTGCGTAGCGACTTTCCTTATCTTCCATATCTTATTGTCGTCTATAGCCTCTCTGCCATAGCCAAACATAGCTGTGGTTCTATATTTGACTTCCACAAAGACTATTACGCCATCTTTGACTGCAATTATATCTATTTCTCCTAATTTGTTAACATAGTTGCGTTCTACGATTCTATACTTCTTGCTTTTGAGATAATTAACTGCCCTATCCTCATTAATAATACCAAGGCTTCTATTGAATACTTTCATTATTCTCTTGTCCCACGAAATGCGATATAAAAGTATTCCTATGTATCTCGCATTTACCGTATTTTTTCAAATTATCAATATGCTCTTTAGTGCCATATCCTTTGTGTTTTGCAAAATTGTATTGTGGATATTTCTTATCCAACTCAATCATATATCTATCTCTTGTAACTTTTGCTAGAATACTAGCACAAGCGATATTATAACTCTTTGCATCGCCCTTGATTATGCTCTCTGTCACAACATCTTCGTGTAGTTGGACAGCATCAATAAGGACAATATCACATTTTCCTTTGAGAGCCTTGATACAGTTGGACATTCCCAGTTTTGTAGCATTAAGAATATTGATGCTATCTATCACTTTCTCATCAATCAATTCTATGTGATAACATTCTGCTTTCTCTATGATTCTATCATACAATTCTTCTCTTTTTTTCTCTGTCAACTTTTTACTATCGTTAACCCCATCAATTATATCTTTGTCGTCAAGTGGCATAACGACCATAGCAACGCATACAGGACCAGCCAAAGGACCACGCCCTGCCTCATCTATTCCTGCTATACGCTTGACGCCAATCGTAAGTCGTTCTCTATCGAAATCTACTAATGTCATTTTACTTCTCTTTTGCCTTTCTATCATTTTTCTTTAACTGTGTAAGATCTTTCACAGTCTCTAGTGTTAATTTGCCAAACTTGCCATGCTTGAAATCTGAAATGATAGACGAGCAACATCTATCATAGTCATAATCTCCACCTTTAAGTAGATATTTCCTTGATTCGCATATTTTTTCTAACACTTCAAGTGGAGTATCTTCGTCATCAATCAGCACATTATATCTTTGTTCTATCAGTGTTGGATCAATCTTGCGAATATCTTGAATAAAATCCAGCGACAAATCATTGATATCTAGTACATCTTCTTTGATACTGCCAATATATGCCAAAGTCCTTGCTACCCTGTTGTTATCAAATGCAGGCCAAAGTGTGCCGGGAGTATCTAGTATCTCAATCCCTCCAGCGATAGTAACCCATTGCTTACCTCTAGTAACGCCAGCAATATTGCCAGTTACAGTTTTACTCTTGCCACACAAATTATTAATAAGTGTACTTTTGCCACAATTTGGAACACCAAGCACCAAGCCTCTTAATGTTGCATTAAGGCCTTTATTACGGTATTTTTCTATCTTTTGCATACATGCTTGTTTGATTGTTGCTACAACATTTTTACCAAGACCACTTGCAGTTGAATCCATTGTAACTACATATCCGCCCTGTCTTTCAAAGTATCTCTGCCACTCATCTACTTTTGATTTTTCTGCCAAATCTATTTTGTTAAAAATATATATGATAGGCTTGTCCTTTATAATTTGTGCGAACTTTGGATTAACGCAAGAAAAAGGTGCTCTACTATCTAATACGTACAGTACGACATCAACAACATTAATTTCCTTTTCCATCATCTTCAGAGCTTTGCTCATATGTCCCGGGAACCAGTTGATATTTGTTACATTCTCATTCATTTATATCACTTCCTTGTTTTGTGTATTTTTGCTCCATTGTTTTTTATTTTTTTATGGAGCACTTAAGTAGCTCCGCTACGCAATAACGTTTTTTTCGTAGAGGAGCACTGCGTGCTCCATTATTTCGTATTTTTTTATGGAGCACACATTGCTCCGCTACGCAATAACGTTTTTTTCGTAGAGGAGCACTCTGTGCTCCATTGTTTCGTATTTTTTTATGGAGCACACAGTGCTCCGCTACGGTGACATTGTTTTTATCTATTCGTGGAGCACTCAGTGCTCCATTATTTCGTATTTTTTTATGGAGCACTCAGTGCTCCGTTACGGTGATAACAAATTATAATTAATTTCTCTTTATTCGTGGAGCACGCAGTGCTCCATTGTTTT
>CAJOPQ010000016.1 GCA_905236445.1 uncultured Clostridia bacterium | reverse complement strand
GATAGCATTGTAAGGATTGTCTGCATTAGTCCTTGAATCAATATATCTTTACCCGTGCTACCTGCAAATAAGCTAGATGACGATTTTCTTGGTGGATAAGACATAATGTCTTTGTCTGCTTTTTCTCTGCCAAGTGCTAGGGCAGGTAGGGAGTCTGTGACAAGGTTGATCCATAGTATCATAACTGCTGTTAAGAATTCCTGATGTGGTTGTAGTAGGAATACGGTCGTTATGAATAAGCATAGAACCTCTGCAATGTTGGCAGAAAGCAAATATTTAACTGCTTTCTGAATATTAGCGTAGACTTTTCTACCTTCCTCTACTGCAGCAACTATTGTAGCGAAGTTGTCGTCTGCCAGCACCATATCTGCTGCACCTTTGCTAACGTCTGTGCCAGTGATTCCCATTCCTACACCTACATCGGCAATCTTAATACTAGGCGCATCGTTAACTCCGTCTCCCGTCATGGCTACAATCATGTTAAATGATTTGAAAGCTTGCACGATTCTTACTTTGTTCTCTGGGCTTACCCTTGCAAATACTGCAATCTTAGGTAATTTCTTCTTAAATTCGCTGTCAGATAATTTGTCTAGTTCGGCACCTGTTATAGCCAAACTGTCTTTGTTATATATTCCAATTTCTTTTGCAATTGCAACTGCAGTATCTAGGTGGTCGCCAGTTATCATTATAGCTCGCATACCGGCCTTGTTACAAGTTGCTACAGCTTGCTTTACTTCTTTTCTAGGTGGATCTATCATGCCAACCACACCAACAAATGTTAGGTCGGATTCTAGATTGTCTTTGTCAAATAAATTATCTGTCTTAATTGCAAGACCAAGCATTCTAAGTGCGTCTTTTGCCATATCTTTATTGGCTTGCTTGATGATCAAAATATCTTCTTCGGTTATTGGACGCACTGTCGATCCGTCTAATATCTTGGTGCATCTGTTAACTAGAATATCTATTGCACCTTTGGTATATGAGATTTTTGTTCCACGAACTTCGTTGATTGTTGTCATTAATTTCCTTTTGCTATCAAAAGGTATCTCATATATTCTAGGTGCTTCTTCTTTAAGAAGTTTTACATTAGTACCTATAAGTTTGGCATAAGCAACAAGTGCTGTCTCTGTGGGATCGCCGACAAGTTCGTTGTCATGATTCTCCATTGTGTCGTTGCAAAGTACTAAGCCCTCTATAAGTAATCTTTCGCTCTCGTCGTTGTGTGAACTGTCTTTGCTATAATACAAACCTTTTGAGATTGTGTATAACTGTTTTACAGTCATTTTGTTAAGAGTAAGAGTGCCAGTCTTATCTGAACAAATTACTTGACAACAACCAAGCGTCTCTACTGCAGGTAAGTTCTTGACAATTGCTTTTCTTTCACTCATTTTCTTAACGCCCATAGCAAGAACTATGGTTACAACTGCTGGCAAGCCTTCTGGAATGGCTGCAACTGCTATGGCTACTGCTGTCATAAAACTACTAGCAATTGTTTCGGTGCTGATGCCGTTTTTGATAATAGATGCGACAAATATAACTGCAGCAATTCCTAGAACTAATATAGATAACAATTTAGCAGTTTTGGCAAGCTGTCCTTGTAGTGGAGTGGTTGTATTGTCGCTTTGGTTAAGCATAGTAGCGATTTTGCCAACCTCAGTATTCATGCCAGTTGCTACAACTATACCTTTGCCACGACCATAAGAAACTACGCCAGAACTAAATACCATGTTCTTTCTATCGCCAAGAGGGGTAGTGTCTTTCAATATGGCTTTACAATCTTTTTCGCTAGGGACACTCTCGCCAGTTAGTGCACTCTCTTCAATTTTCAGAGATGCCGACTCTATTAATCTAATATCTGCTGGAACGATGTCACCTGCTTCTAATACAACGATGTCTCCAACGACTATATCCTCACTCTTGATCTTTACCACTTCTCCGTCTCGCAATACTTTGGCGTACGGCTTGTTCATGTTCTTGAGTGCTTCCATTGCTTCGTCTGCTTTGTTCTCTTGGATAAGTCCAATAATAGCGTTGATGATAACTATCACAAGGATAATACCACTATCTACCAAATCGATGTAATTTTGTTGCACAATTGCAAGTACTGCAGATACGGCTGCGGCAACCAACAGTACAATAATCATTACATCTTTCATTTGATCGAAGAATCGAAGAATTATGTTTCTTTTCTTTGCTTCATCTAACTTGTTTTTGCCATATTTTGCAATACGCTTGTTGGCTTCTTGTGTGGTTAGCCCAGATTCGCTTGAGTGGAAATGGTCATACACTTCTTGAATTGCTTTCGAATGAAAATCTTTCATAAGACTATTGCTCCTATATTACTTATTTCTAACAAAGTAAAGTATATCACAGATATAATTATTTAACAAAAGAAAAGATTAAATATTCATTTTTTCAATATTATCTATATTATTAGATTAAAAAATGTGTGACATGCAATCATAAATTGCTAAGCAAATAGAATAAGATATTACAAATTTTTATTGCTAGGTGAGATATATTGGAATTGGCTTACTGTTGTCTACTCTTTGTAGTTGGACTAGTTATTATAATATTTGGTGGCAACTGGCTTGTGTCTAGTGCGGTTAAAATAAGTGATATAACTGGCATACCACAAGCTTTGATTGGTGCAACAATAGTATCATTGGCAACAACTTTGCCAGAATTGAATGTTACTATATTTTCATCAATTGGCAATATGAGTGAACTTGCTATAGGCAATGCTGTAGGTAGTATTATATTTAATCTAACCTTTATTGTAGGAATAGTGTTATTATTCACAAAGAATAAGATTAGCAAATCAAGTCTTGGAACTAATTTCTACATAATGTTCTTTACAATAGTCGCACTGTATATATTTGGACTATTTAATATAATTACGAAAGTGGTTGGAATGTTGCTTATTACAGTATTTCTATTGTTCTTTGTTAACAATATTATCGATGCTAATCGCAAAGAGGCTGTTATAGAGACATGTAAAATAGTAGTACCAAAAGAAAAAGTGAAAAGTCTGTGGCTAGTCGTTCTGGTATTCTGTATAAGTTCATTCCTTGTATCTTTGGGTGCAAAATTGTTAGTTCAAAATGGTGCGCAGATTGCAAGATTACTATCTGTTAGTGAGCATATTATTGGAGTTACAATAATTGCCATGGGGACAAGCTTGCCTGAAGTGGTTACTGCAATATCCAGCATTAGACAGAAAAGTACAAGTATTGCAATAGGGAATACAATAGGGGCTAATATATTAAGTGGAACATTACTTGTGGGATTGAGTGCCATTCTAGAGCAGAACAAACTTGTCATGCATGACAATATTGTGCATGTGGCTTTGCCAATGATTCTGATAAGTTCTCTAATATTGTATATTCCTATTGCTATGAATAAGAAAATATACAAGGTGCAGGGAATTACACTTTTGGCATTATTTGTAATCTACTACATCACTGTAATAATTTGATAAAGTGATTAATACAATGGAAATAAAGGAAAGGTTATGAGAAAGTATTTTAGTATGTTAGCAATATGTACAATGTGTGTACTTTTGGTAAGTTGTGGTAGTTCGGATTCTATAAATGCAGTATCTAAGAATCTATCTAACTACACAATGGATATAGAATATGTTGTAGATAGCAAAACTCTCAATGTTAATCAGACATTAGATTATGTTAATGAGTATGAAGTGCCTTTAAGCGAATTGTATTTGCATCTATATCCTAAGTCTTTTAATCTAGATGCTACAAGCAAGCCTGTAGGTATATTAAATAAGGCAAAAGCCTACTACAATGGTGATAGTGAAGGTGATATAACTATTGATAATGTCACAACGAATAAAGATGTCGTTGCTATGACGTATGTTGGAGAAGATGAAGATTTTCTAAAAATTGACCTCAAAGACGACCTTGATCCAGACGATAGAATTGTGATAAATATGCAATATTCTGTTACAATTCCTAATTGTAATCATAGATTTGGCTATGGCGAGAACACTATTAACCTAGGCAACTTCTATCCAATTGTAGCGATGTATGAAGAAGGCGAGTGGGTGTTAGACTCTTATCATAGCAATGGCGATCCGTTCTATAGTAGTATTTCTAACTATTATATTACCATATCTGCCCCTGAATCATATATTATCGCCTCAACTGGAGTGCTGAAAGATGAGAAAGTTAAAGATGGCGTGAAAGTGTCGAAGTATGAAGCAAAGGCTGTAAGAGATTATGCTTTTGTTATGAGTAGTAAGTTTGAGATTGCAAAGAACAATATTGATGGCGTAGAAGTAATGTATTATTATTACGACGATAGCGAATATCAATCTAATTTGCAGACCAGTATTGACTCATTAGTTACTTTTAATGAATTGTTTGGGAAATATCCTTATTCAACCTTATCTGTAGTTAAGAGCAATTTTGTTCATGGTGGTATGGAATATCCCAATATGGTATTAATAAGTGATGAAGTGGATAATGACATGGATTATAAGAATGTGATAATTCACGAGATTGCGCATCAATGGTGGTATGGGCTTGTTGGCAACAACGAGTATGTTAATTCTTGGTTAGATGAGGGGTTAACGGAATTCTCAACCAATCTATTCTATGAGAACAATCCAAGCTATAACGTGGATACAGAAGAAATTGTGAAGAACTTGATTAAGAGTTATACGAATTTCGTGGACGTGTATTCTAGCGTTCTTGGCAAAGTTGATACTTCTATGAATAGGAGGTTAGACGAATTTAACACAGAGCCTGAATATGTATATATAACTTATGTGAAAGGCAATCTATTTTTCTCTACTCTAAGAGATATAATTGGTAAAGCCAAGTTCATGAAAGCGTTGCAGACATATTTCGAAACCAATAAATTTGGCATAGCTACACCTGAAAGTTTGCTAGGTGCTTTTGAGACAGTTACTAAAACAGACCTATCTGAGATATTTGATAGTTGGATTGAGGGTAGAGTAGATATTATAGAGAGTTAATTCGACATAAATAGTGGGGAATTTACAAAATGTAAATTTCCTTTTTTTCTCATTAACTTATTAAGTTTGTTACTATCTTAGAAAAAGAGAGAAATGGAAAATGGAAGTAAAAAACAAAATAGATTTTTTGAAGATAGATAGATTAAAGATTTGGAATAAGATATTGCTTGTTGTAGTGGGATTTGGTATATTTTTTGCAATAAACAATGTTAATATATTTGACCATCTTAGTCCTTTTGGAATTGCTTTTGCAATGTCATTAATATGGTGTGGATATAATGCACTTATTGTTGGTGTAGAATATGCAACTACATATTATTTGTCTAATATGTCCAATGAGTCTATTTATATATCTTTAGTTGTTTTAGTGATTGCATTAATTATATTTATAATTAACAAGTTCAAAAGAATTAATTATAGATTTGGTTTGGATTATTATATTCTCACTTGCATGTTGATTCCTTTTGTTGTATTTAACTTATCTGATGCCAAAGGTAACGCAACGTGTTGTATTGCGACTATATTTTGTTTTGCATTTTATTATATTTGCAAGTATTTTTTGAAAGGCACAATTCAGAGAGGCTTCTGTGCAAGACTTAATCCAGATGAAAAAATTTGTGGTTGTATAATATTAGCAATTCTAGCATATGGTCTAATTGCAGTTGAATATTTTAGTATAGAATTTTGTACTATATTTTGTGCATTTATTACGCTTCTTGCGTCATACACTCTAGGTACTCTTAGCAGTGTAGTTATTTCTTTTGCGTTAGGATTGGGCGCAAGCCTTGCCACATTTGATCCTATATACATCTCGTTTTTCATATGTTTTGGATTGTTTGGTAGTGCTTTTATAAGCAAAACAAGAATTTTTAGTGCTATTTCAAGTATAGTAGTTTATATATTTTTCTCCTTATATTTCACTGAATTTCTAATTTTTAAATGGCAGACTTTGGTGGCACTGCTTGTTGTTATGATAATATTTGTATTATTGCCTAACAAATTGATATATAGGCTCAAAGAATATTTTGCAGGAAGCAGAAACAATGTTGCTGCTAGAAATGTGGTCAAATCTAGCAAAGACAAAATAGTAAATAAGTTGATGGATATATCCAAAGTCTTTAAAGAAATGGAATTCTCGTTCAAAAGAACTTTACAGAAAACGTTGCCCATAGAGGACAAAAAAGATTTAATTAAGCAAGATATAGTGGATAGAGTGTGCAAAGACTGTCCTAATGTGACAAAATGTTTAAGAATTAATGGCGAATACACGGCGCAGGTTTTTGATAGTCTTGTTGATTCTGGGATAACAAAAGGCAGTGTGAGTCAAATAGATCTTAATAGTTATCTAGATACACGTTGTCTTAGAATTCCTTACTTGCTTGCCACAACCAATGACATTATTAAGGCTTATAGAGAATATAATATATTATCTAATAACATGGATTGTAGCAAAATTTTGGTGGCAGAACAATTTAGTGGTGTTAGTAATGTGATGAAAAATTTGGCACAAGAAGTTGGAAAAGACATTAATTTCGATATTGAATTAGAAAATAGAATAATGGAAGATTTGTTATACAAGAATATTATTTGCGAAGAAGCAATAGTTTTTGAAAAGAATTTGTTTGAGAAAAATATTATTTTACTTGTAAGAAATTCTAAACTTTCTAACGTTACAATAGAAAAAGTTGTATCCAAGGCGTGCAAAAACACTATAAAAATACAAAGCATTGAGCCAAGTGAGTTGCCTAATATTAGTGTTATATATATGATGTCTAGTCCCAATTTTGATGTGGCTTTTGGCTGTGCTACTTGCAATAAGACGGGAACAGTTATAAGTGGTGATACACATTCGTTTATCAAAATTGACAACGGCAAATATATGCTTGCATTAAGCGATGGCATGGGAAGTGGGAGCAAAGCAAGGGAAACAAGTGATCTTGCGATAAGCTTGATAGAGAATTATTATAAAGCTGGATTTGACAACTCCCTCATTCTGTCTTCGGTTAACAAATTATTGTCGCTTAACAATGAAGAAAGTTTTTCTGCGATAGATTTATGTATTATGGATTTTTTCGCAAATACAATGGATTTTATCAAACTTGGTACGCCTAATAGCTATATCAAGAGAAAGACTGGTGTAGAGTTAATAGAATCTTCTGGGTTGCCCATTGGAATATTGGAAGAAATTCGCCCACATATTACTAAGAAATATATCAACAATTTCGATACCATTATTTTGGTGTCAGATGGAATTGCTGATGCTTTTGGAAGATATGATTTAAAACAATTTATTAATAATCTTAACTTAATTAATCCACAACAGATTGCAAATGCAATTATTGATAAAGCAGTTGCTATTAGCAGAAATGTATGTGAAGATGATATGACAGTATTGGTCGCAAGAATTTTTCCAACAAAATAAAAAAAGGACAGTTGTTATATGAAATTATCAAAAATTATTAAAGGACTTAAGAGCAAAAGTATAATTAATTTCAACGATGTTAACATTGAGTGTCTAACACATATTTCAGGGGATTGTATTAAAGATTCAATATTCTTTTGCATTAAGGGGACAACGTTTAATGGCAATGATTATATTGATGAGGCGATATTAAAGGGAGCAAAGGTTATTGTTACTGAGGATAATATCTTTGTAGAAAATGCAGTGATAATATGTGTAGATAATGTTAGGATTGCGATGAGTATAATGGCGAAAAATTTCTATAACTTAGCTGATGAGAAACTTTGCAAGATTGCAGTTGTTGGAACAAATGGCAAAACAACCACGACACATATAATTGCTAGTATACTTAGACAAAGTGGAAGACGAGTCGGCATAATAGGTACGAATGGAATATATATAGACGATGCCTTTCTTCCATCTAGTTTTACCACACCCGATCCGATTGAGTTGCATTATACTTTTAGTCAGATGCTGGCTTTTGGGATTGATACCGTTGTCATGGAAGTGTCGGCACATTCTATATATTATAACAAGGTCTTTGGTATTAAATTTGATGTTGGAGTGTTCACGAATATCACAAATGAACACTTGGACTTTTTTGGTACTATAGAGAAGTATGCTGACACAAAAATGTCATTTTTTGACAAAAAATATATTAGAGAGGCTGTTGTTAATGTCGATGATGAGTATGGAATAAAGTTGGCGAAAAAAGCAAGTGTGCCTACAGTTAGTTATGGAATATACAATCCTGCCAACATTTTCGCAGTTGGAATTGTTATCAAAATAAGTGGCGCAAAATTCGTAATTAATGTCAATGATGAATTGATTAATATAGATTCTCATCTTACAGGTGAATACAATGTATACAATATTTTATCTGCTGTAGGGGTCGCAAAACTTCTTGGTGTAGATAACAAAAGTATAAGAAATGGTATTGCAAAATTGAAAAGTGTAGACGGCAGATTCATGGTCTATTCGTATAGCGACAACAAGAAAATAATTATAGATTTTGCCCATACTCCAGACGGATTTGAGAAAGTGTTGTCGTTGGTAAAAAAACTAAGAAAGGGTAAGATAACATGTCTATTTGGTTGTGTAGGTTATAGCGATAGTATCAAAAGAAGATTGATGGGAGAGGTTGCTAGCAAGTATTGTGATAAAATTATTATCACTACAGATAACATTGGCAACACTAATTTTGACGAAGTTGTTGAAGATATAAGTAAAGGTGTGCCACAAGAGAAATTGGCGCATATAATTTTTGATCGACCACTTGCAATTAAGACAGCTTTTGAGGAAATGGAGAAAAATGAAACTTTGGTGTTGTTAGGCAAGGGTACAGAGAGCAAACAAGTTATTGGCGATAAAGCAATAGAGTACAACGAAGTTGGAATAGTCACATCATTGTTAAAAGGAGAGAGAGTAGATGTTAAATAACCTATATAGTCTACTTTCTTGCTTTGTTCTTGCTCTAGCTATTTCTCCAATGGTTTTTTGGATTCTAAGGAAGATGAAAGCTGGTCAGAACATCTTAGAATATGTTGACAATCATAAGTCGAAGCAGGGAACTCTGTCGATGGGTGGCCTTATATTTATTTTTGCATCAATTCTATCTGTAGTTTTTTTTCAAAACGATAGAATGTTGGCAAATCTTACTCTTATCATTTTCGCCAGTTATGGACTTTTAGGATTTTTAGATGATTTCTTAAAAATAAAGCTAAAGCATAATGAGGGATTGAAGCCTTATCAAAAGATTATTGGACAAGTTGGTATAGCAATAATTATTGCATTATTTATCTACAACTTCGGAATGCTTGGTGGGAATATCAACATTCCATACACGAATATATCTATTAATATTAGTTGGTGGATAATACCCGTAGTTATAGTGTTTTTTTTGGCTGTAACTAATAGTGTGAATTTGACAGATGGCCTTGATGGTCTTGCAGGGAGTGTGTCGCTAATTATTATTTTGACATTGGGTGTGTTGTCCTATATTAAATATACTGCTACATTAAGCAGTGGAGTGTTAGAAACTTTGTCTAACGAATATCTCAACCTAGCTATTGTTTGTTTTGGCTTAAGTGGTGCGATACTTGTGTTTTTGCTATTTAATTGCTATCCTGCTACGATATTTATGGGCGACACGGGATCGCTGGCGCTTGGTGGATTTATTGCCAGCGTTACAGCCTTTTTGCAGGAGTATTTGTTGCTAATTGTGATTGGGGTTGCGTACGTCATAACAGCATTGAGTAGTATTCTGCAAGTTGCCTATTACAAAATGACAAAGAAAAGAATATTCCTAATGGCTCCATTTCATCATCACTTAGAAAGGCTTGGACTCAAAGAAAGTAAAATTGTAGGGATTTATACTATAATTACTTTGCTTATCTGTATGTCTACTATTATTCTATACATTATCAAAATGTAAAGATTTAATTTATCATATTTGAAGTGTGAATTGTTCTATTTCTACTCTATCTTAAATATAAATAATATAAATAACAACTAAAGGTAGAGGTGTAGATGGAGTTTCAATATAGTAATGTATTAATATGGGGATATGGTATCAGTGGACATGCTGTTGAAAAAATTTTGATTGATCAAGATGTGGATTATACAATATTAGATGAGGGTGAAAAAATCAATGGTGGTGGGTTTATTAGCAAACTTACCAAACGCAATATTGCTAATTTCGATCTTATTGTATTATCGCCGGGTGTAAAAATAAATAGAAAAGAAATACAATATGCTAGATCAATTGGCATAGATGTAATATCTGAAGTTGAGTTCGGATATATGTTTTTAGATCCCTCAACCAAGGTCATTGCAGTAACGGGAACTAATGGCAAGACTACTACAACCGACCTAATATACACAATGCTGACCAATGCAGGAAAATCTTGTGTAGAGGTGGGTAATATAGGAAAGCCAGTTAGTGCAATATATGGCTCGAAGTATGACTATGCAATAGTAGAACTAAGTTCATTTCAATTAGATGGTTGCAAGAATTTTAAAGCAGATATTGCAGTCTTTCTAAATGTTGCGCCAGATCACCTCGATTGGCACAAAACTTTTGACAATTATCTGCATGCAAAGTTGAATATATTTAACAATCAACAACGCAACGACTATGCCGTAATAAATGCTGAAGATGCTATACTTGCTAACATCAAATCAATTAATGCAAAGAGGGTATATTTTGCATCGGGTGATGCCAAAGCGAAATATGCAAAAAAGGGTGAATATATTGTAAAAAACAAAAACGAAATAGTAAATATATCCACAATTCCTTGTGTATTCGAAGAAGATGTTTTGGCTATGGTTGCTGTTGGTGATATTATAGGAATTGACAGCAATATTATGCAAAATACGGTAAATACATATAGTTTTCTGCCACATAGATGTGAGTTTGTGACAAAAATTAACGGTAAAGATTTTTACAACGATAGCAAAGCTACCAATATACACGCTACTTTGACACTGCTTAATAAGATTGACAAATCCAATATTTTGCTTCTGCTTGGGGGTAGAAATAAGCGATTAGATTTCAAAACATTAATTAATAGTCTGGATCAAAAAGTAAGTAAAATTGTGGCTTTTGGTGAGTGTAGAAATAGTATTATAAGATGTAAGAAATATAACAAAAATATTACATTTTACAAAGTCAAAAATTTGCACAGTTTTATGGAAAATATAGAAAAATATTGGGAAGGAGTTGATACAATAATTTTATCTCCTGCGTGTGCTAGTTTTGATGAATTTCAGTCGTATGTTGATAGGGGTGAATACTATATAAAAGCTGTATGTGAGTTGCAGGCGAAATATGAAAAAACAACGGAATAAAATTAGTAAATATACATTGAGTAAGCCTAGAATATTTGGTGTAGAATTTCTGTTAATATTCTTATGTATAACTCTATGCATATGTGGTTTTGTATTCATATATTCTGCAAGCAATTATTCTGCAGAAATTTTATATGGCGACTCTCTTAACTTTGTCAAGAAACAGATTATTGGTTTTGTAATTGGTATTGTTGCTCTTGTGCTGGTATCAAAATTCAATTATCATAATTTTAACAAATTATTCATCTGGATAGGTGTTATTTCTGTAATAGTGTTATTGCTTGTTTTTGTGCCGGGGATAAGCATAGGAGCTAATGGTGCAAGACGATGGATAGGGTTTGGTTCTATTTCCATTCAGTCTAGTGAGATTGCGAAGTTTGGCTTTGTAATTTTTGCAAGCGTATACATGTCCAAAAATTATAAACAAATGCATACTCTCAAAGGTGTAATTCCTGTTGTTGCTCTTGGTGGAATATGTTGCTTGTTAATTCTGTTAGAGCCAAATTTAAGTGTTACAATTTGTTTGGGACTTGTAATGCTAACAATGTTATATATAGGTGGCATGAACAAGAAATATTTTATAATATTACTATGTGCTGCAATTGCACTTATTCCTATTCTTATTATTATTGAGCCGTATAGGTTGTATAGATTATTTGCTTTTATAGATCCTTGGGCAAATCCACAGGACGAGGGATTTCAACTTATTCAATCTCTATATTCACTTGGTGCTGGAGGGCTATTTGGTGTTGGATTATTTAATTCAATGCAGAAATATATGTTTCTTCCATTTGCAGAAAGTGATTTCATTCTAGCAATTATAGGAGAGGAAGTTGGGTTTGTCGGTGTTTTAATTCTGGTCATAATATATGTTATAATCATTGCATGTGGATACAAGATTGCAATCAATGCCAAAGATCGACTGGGCTTTCTGTTGGCTGTGGGAATAACTAGCCTAATTGCATATCAGGCGTTAATTAACATGGCAGTTGTAACAGGCTCTATCCCTCCAACTGGATTGCCACTGCCGTTCGTCAGCGCAGGTGGCAGTAGCCTTATAGTACTTTTAAGTGCAATAGGTGTGCTGATAAATATATCTAAGAATTCTAACAAAGCTAACGATGAGGAGAAACTATTTGATTTTAGTTTTAACAAGCATAAAAAGAAAGCAAAACAAAGCAGAGCTTGAATGCTCTGCTATTTTGTTTTAAACATATAATTATTTGACAACTCATAGGTACAGTGTTACACTAAGAATATAAAGGAAGGAGGTAAATATATGACATTATTTAAAAAAGCATGTGCTGAATGTATAGGTACATTTGTTTTGGTTTTTGTAGCATGTGGTGTGGCTGCTGCAACAGGAGGTAACTTAGTTGCAACTTCTCTTGCGTTTGGCTTGGTAATTGTTGCTATGGCATATTCTGTTGGTAGAATTTCTGGTTGTCACATCAATCCAGCAGTATCACTAGGATGCTTATTAACAAAGCGTATGACTGTGAAGGAATTCTTTATCTATATTTTGGCACAAGTCTTAGGTGGCTTCGTTGGTGCAGTTGCTGTATTTGGTATGTTTAGAATGGCAGGCGTCAATTTGTTTGGCAATGCTTGTAACTATGCAACAGGTTATGCAATCAATGGATTAACTGCAGGTGGCGTTATCAGTGCATTACTTGTAGAAATTATCTTGACTGCAATTTTCGTTTATACAATTTTGAATGTTACAGATGAAAAAGCTGGTCATGGCAATATTGCAGGTATTGTTATTGGTTTAACATTAACATTAGTTCACTTGATTGGTATCAATATTACTGGCACATCAGTTAATCCTGCTAGAAGTATTGCAACGGCTTTTGCAGACTTGATTTACAATGGCTCTACAGCAGCCCTTGCACAGGTTTGGATATTTATTGTTGCACCATTGCTTGGAGCAGTTGTAGCTGCAGTAGTGTATAAATATTTGAATACAGAGAAGCAAAAGAAGAACAAATAGGATATAATGGAAGCAGAGCTTGATGGCTCTGTTTTTTTTTGAAGAAACTTAAAATAAAGCAGGGCTAAAAAACTCTGCTTTCTAAAAAAAGTTTGTGAAAAAAATTATCAACAAGAAAAAATTGTTCTCAAAACACAACTAAGAGTTGTAACTATTAAATCTTAACTGATTAAGATTCAAAGTAATAGAAATTGTGGCAAAAAGTATATAAGTAAATTAAATTTTAGACAGACAAAATAAGGCTCAGAAGAAATTTCTTCGGAGTCTTGTTTTTCAATTCTCCAGACCTAACAGATAGTCTGTTGATACCTCAAAATATTGTGCAATTTCTCTAAGATAAGAAATTTTAGGCTCGTTTATTTCATTTTCCCAGTTAGAAATTGCAGCATCGGTTGTGCCGATTGCATTGGCAAGCTGTTTCATAGACAAACCTTTTTCTTGCCGCAATTCTCTTAATCTTTCTGCAAATATTTTCATATATTTATATTTTACTAAATTTTCCATTAAATACATTGACACTAAGAATTCTTAGTGCTATAATACACAATGCTATAAGAAAAATGTAATAAAATGAAAAAGGGAGGAAAGAATGAAAAAAATTTTAAGCTTTATTTTCACAATTTGCCTAATTGTGCCATGCATGTTTTTCTTTACAGCATGTGGAACTAGTACAAGCACAGTAGAAGAGTCAGATTCTGAGATACGTCCAATAT
>CAJOPQ010000015.1 GCA_905236445.1 uncultured Clostridia bacterium | reverse complement strand
ATCTGTTGTCAAAAACGGTTTCTTTACATTGTTCAATAACACAGAAATGTCTATGATGTTGTTACCTACTGCACAGATAACTAAAGACGGCAACAAAATTGAGACTGTTGTTGAATTGAATTCTTTCTCAATATGGGGAACAGGTGTTGTTGATTCCAGCGCAACAATGACTTCTAAAATTGTTGACAACAAGGTAAATTCTTCTTCTGTTAAGGCTACAATGTACTCTGATGAAGGTCTAATGACAATGTCTTTTGATTTTAATGTAGCATACACTGCTAATGGCAACATTAATACTGACTTCACAGATTATACAGAAGATGAATTCCTAGAAATCGCTGAAAATGATATTCCAGGATTCGATGACGACTTCAGCCTTTAATTATTGAGGAGAAAAGCACAAAATTAATTTTTGTGCTTTTTTTGTTTTCTACTATGGAAACATAGGATTAGTTACTATTAAGTTTCACCTCCTAGTAGTGCTTTTAGAAAAAGTCTTTACTGTAGAGCAAGCTCTACTACTGGGATTATTTAAAACACGAGATATATATAGAGTAGAAATTTTATATTGATCAAATAGCGTTTGTATTTTTTGCTAAAATGTACAATTGCTATTTGTTTTTTTGCCAAAACCTGCCATTAGTTGTTTGTTTTTTTGTCAAATTTATTATACAATTTTGTTAGTAAATGTATAATAATTAACATTTATGTCACTTCTTGTGTATACTAAGCACTATATTTTATATTAAAATATAGATGTCGTTTTGTACACAGTTTGAAAAATATTTACAACTGGAGAAAAAAATGGAAAAAACAAATAAAGATTATGTAATATTTACAGATACCGACACAGACATGACACCAAGTGTTGCAAAAGAATATGGTTACAATCTTATAAGTATGCCATACAAGATAGGAGAACAAGAAGTTTTCCCTTATGTAGATTTTGACAATTTCGAAGCACATACATTTTACGACGAATTGAGACACGGCAAAACGCCAACAACATTTGGCTTATCGCCTAAGGCATATGAAGACTACTTCGAGCCATTCTTCAAGGCAGGTAAAGATATCTTATATGTGCATTTGTCCAGAGCGATGAGTGGCACTTTCAACTCAATGAGTGTTGCTATAGAGAACTTGAAGGCAAAATATCCGGACCGTACTCTTTACACAGTAGATACTAAGGCAATTACTATTGGATCATATAACATTGTTAGAGAAGTGGGACAAATGTATGTGGACGGCAAAACTATACAAGAAATCCTTGACTGGGCAAAAGAAGAGGTGGACAAGTTCGCAACTTATCTATTTGTCAATGATCTATCGTTTTTTAGAAGAAGTGGGAGAGTAAAGTCTGTTGCTGCCATCATGGGTAATATCTTTGGAATACGTCCAATAATCAATATGGACTCCGACGGCCTTATGAATCCTATCGGCAAAGCGCGTGGGCTTAATGGTGCTATAACCAAGATTATGGAAATAGTTGATGAATTGCAAGATGATATTACTAAGCATAGAGTAATAATTGGACATAGTGATTGCTTAGATACAGCCAAGATGTTGGGAGATAAGTTGCAAGCCAAGTATGGTAAGGATCTAGAAATTGAATATGTAGAAGTTAATCCAACTGCTGGAAGCCACTGTGGTCCAGACGGAGTTGGTGTATGCTTCCATGCAAAACACAGATAGAGGATACAAAGTTATGTTAGAGATAAGAGAAGTAAAAACAAAAAAAGAACAAAAAGAATTTATTGAATTTCCACTAAAGTTATACAAAGGCAACCCATATTTCGTTCCACCTCTATATATGGACGAAAAAAAGATGTTTCGATCAGATTATGTATACTATGATCAAGCAGAAGCAATATACTACAACGCATATCGTGACGGCAAGATGGTAGGAAGAATATCTGGAATAATACAGAGAGCAAGTAACGAGAAATGGAATCAAAAAAGAGTTAGATTCACAAGATTCGATTCTATAGATGATGTTGAAGTCTCAAATGCACTATTTAACACGGTAGAAAACTGGGCAAAAGCAAAAGGTATGACCGAGATTGTTGGGCCTCTTGGATTCTCAGACCTAGAGAGAGAAGGGCTTCTAATAGAGGGATTTGACGAGTTGTCTACATTCGAAGAACAATATAATTATCCATATTATCAGAAGTTGATTGAAGCATATGGATTTACCAAAGAGGTTGATTGGTGGGAACGAAAACTAACTGGACCTGCCGAAAATTCGGATAGATTGGCAAGGATATCTGATCTTATGATGAAGAAATACAATCTACACTTCGGCACAGCAAAGAATACAAAAGACTTCTTAAAGAAATATGGCGACCAGTTTTTCGAAATACTAGACACAACGTATGTAAATATATATGGCACTGTACCATTTACAGATGGTATGAAAAAGATGATGATTGACAATTTCAAGCTCATTATTGATATTAAATATGTCGCAGTTATTCTAGATGAAAATGAGAAAGTTGTATGTTTTGGAATAACATTCCCATCTATTGCCAAAGCTGTACAGAAGTCAGGTGGACGACTTACACTACCTGCCCTATTTAGACTTCTTCACGACATCAAACACCCAAAAGTTATAGACATGGGATTAATTGGAGTACTTCCAGAATACGCTAAGAAAGGCATTGCTTCTGCACTGCTTGCTCATAATATCAAAATGTTTGAAAATGGTATTGAACATCTTGAGACTAACTTATGCTTAGAGGACAACATTAATATCCAGAACCAATGGAAGAATTTTGAAAACGTAATTCATAAGAAACGTAGATGCTTTATAAAACAAATATCGAGGGAAGAGTAATGATAAAAATATTAGTAGATACACTTGGAGGAGATAGGAGTCCAGATGTCAATATTGATGGCGCCATCATGGCTCTTAACAAATTTGAAGATTTGCAGATAGTTTTGGTCGGCAATTCGGAGGACATCAGAGCAAAACTCGAAGGACAAACTTACGACCACACTAGACTAGAAATATTGCACGCTCCAGATGTTATTTCGTGCAATGACAAACCAACAGAAGCAATTAGAACTAAAAAGGAAAGTTCTCTATATGTCGCATTCGACACACTTAGGAAAGACGAGACTGTCAATGGATTTGTTTCCAACGGCTCAACTGGTGCTATTCTTGCAGGAGCGGTGCTAAGATTGGGAAGAATCAAAGGTATTAAGCGGCCAGCACTTTGTCCACTTCTGCCTACTATGACAGGCAATGTAGTTGCCATTTGCGATAGTGGAGCCAATATGGATTGTGACAGCTTGATGTTGCATCAGTTCGCTCTTATGGCAAGCTTGTATATAGAGAAGACATACAATATTGCATCTCCTAGAGTTGCCCTACTTAACGTGGGAACAGAAGAAGAAAAAGGAGATATGCTAAGAAAAGAGACATATTCTCTTCTATCTAAAGACGAAAGGATTAACTTCGTTGGCAATATGGAGAGTAGAGATTTACTCAAAGGCGAATACGATGTTGTTGTTAGTGACGGATTTGGAGGAAATGTTCTGTGCAAATCAACTGAGGGTGCTTGCTTAGAAATGTTGAAATTATTGAAGAAAACTTGCACTAAATCCTTCAAAAACAAACTGGGCGCATCGTTCCTTAAGAAAGATATAAGCGAAATAAAAGACTTCATGGATTATAACAATTATGGTGGAGCAGTACTGCTTGGAGCCAACAAAACAATTGTCAAAGCACACGGATCTTGCAAAGCAATAACAATTATGCATTGCATAGAACAGGCATATAACATAGAGAAGAACAACTTAAGACAACTCATAGAAGAAGGTGTGTCGCAGGACAAAAGTGAGTAAAAGGATAGACATATGAGCAATTTCAGTATAGACGGCAAAACTCTAAAAGAAATTTTGGAGTATGGTTATAACAATATTAATTCTAACAAACAGATAATCAACGATCTTAACGTTTTCCCAATTCCCGATGGAGACACTGGTGACAACATGTGCATGACACTTGGTGGAGGAATACAGGGCATCGCAGGCTCTGACGAAACATCGCTGGGCAAAATCGCGAAGTTGTGTTCAGATGGAATGCTTCTTAGTGCAAGAGGTAATTCTGGAGTAATCTTATCTCAATTGTTTTATGGTTTTGCCAACGAGATTCAAGATGTTGATAAGGCAACATTATCGGACATAGTAAGAGCATTCGCATCTGGAGTAAGATATGGTTACAAGGCAGTAGACAAGCCAACCGAAGGCACAATGCTTACTGTTGCACGAGAAGCGACCGAACATATGCAGACTCTAGATCTTAACAATATAACTATAGATAACTTTGTTCTAGAACTGCTTAACGCCACCAACACTTCTGTCCAAAATACACCAGACAAATTAAAGACTTTGAAAGATGCAGGCGTAGTAGATAGTGGTGGCGCAGGAATATATTACATAATAGAAGGTTGTAGCAAATATCTAAGGGGTGAAATTATAACAGACGAGAGCATGGTAGTCACTCCTCAAATCAACGAAATAAATTCTTCTAAGTTTAATGAGAACAGCGTACTGGAGTATGGATATTGTTCGGAAGTGTTGTTGCAATTACAGAAAAGCAAAATAGACATAGACAAATTCGATCTACAACAGTTGAAAGATTATCTTAACTCTATTGGTGACTCAATTGTCGCTGTTCAGACTGGATATGTAATCAAAGTACACGTTCATACTTTCCAGCCATACAAACTACTAGAGTATTGTCAACAGTTCGGCGAGTTCCTTAAGATAAAGATTGAGAACATGACTTTGCAACATAGCGAAGCAACTATTCAGAATAGATTTAGACCAAGAATTCCAAAACAAACTAAGAGAAAGAAATACGGTATTGTAACTGTAGCAAATGGTGACGGAATAATCAAAGCATTCAAAGAATTTGGTGCAGATGTTGTAATTAAAGGTGGACAAACATTCAACCCATCTACGCAAGAATTTATTAGTGCTTTCAACGAAACTAATGCAGACAATATATTTGTTTTGCCTAACAACAACAATATTATATTGACAGCAAAACAAGCAGCCGAGATGTACAAATCATCTAATGTGTATGTTGTGGAAACCAAGAGCATTGGCGATGGTTATGCAGCGTTATCTATGGTAGACTTTACGCCAGACAACGCAAAGGAAATTATTGAGAATATGAATGCAGAAATTGTCAATACAATAACTGGTGCAGTAACCAAAGCAACAAGGACAACAATTTGCAATAATGTGCAAGTTAACAAAGACGACTATATTGGTGTTAACGGCAAAAATATACTTACAGATAGCGATGTCAAAGTAAGAGCAATCACTAATCTTATTGATCAATTGCAACCTGAATCAAAAGACTGTGGAGTAATAATCTATGGCAAAAGCATGTCGAGTAGCGAGAAAAATTTTGTCAAAGAGTATATCGCTAATAAGTATAATAACTTAGAGATTTACGAAATAGATGGAAAACAAGATATATACGATATTTATATAATATTAAATTAAAAGGATAATAAAATATGAAAAAATACATTATATTAACAGATTCTTGTAGCGATTTAGATAAAGAATTAAGAGAGGAATACGACATTGAGTACATACCTATGAGTATGACATTTGACGACAAGACATATATAGCAGATCTTGACTGGAAAGAGATTAAAGCAAAAGATTATTATCAAATTATGAGAGATGGAACAAGAGTAATTACTTCGCAAGTAATGAAACAAGATTATCTAGCAAAATTCGAGCAATACATCAAAGACGACTACGATATTCTATCCATTTCTTGTTCATCAGCACTATCCAGTTCGGTAAAAGCAAGCTATATTGCAAGAGACGAACTTCTTGCCAAATACCCTAAATCTAAAATTATTTGCATTGATAGTCTTATATCTTGTGCTGGATTGGGCTTGCTATGTATCCTTGCAAGCAACTTAAGAAAATCTGGCAAATCAATTGAAGAAGTTGCACAGTTTGTAGAAGAGAATAAATTAAAAATCAACCAAGTAGCTACAGTTAATGATCTAAAATTCTTAAAACAATCTGGAAGAATCACTGCATCAGCAGCATTATTTGGCACATTATTTAATGTAAAACCTATAATCATTTCCGATACAAAAGGACAAAATGTGTCTGTTGAAAAAACAAAAGGAAGAAAGAAATCACTTGTAAGATTAGCAGAACTTACTAAGGAGAATTATACTGGAGAATACTTGCCAGACATCTTTATTGGACAAGCAGACTGCGAAGAAGATGCTGAAGAATTGAAAAATCTTATTGCAGAGAAGATTCCTAATGTCAATATACACATTGGCAATATAGGACCAATCGTTGGAGCGTCTGTTGGTCCAGAGATGATAGGCGTGTATTTTGTAGGCAAAGAGGTTACTTACTTAGCAGAAAAATAGTATTTTCTATCTTCTGTTTTTATATAAAAATCAAGCATTGATTGGACATATATATTATGTTATCTAACAACGTGGCATTGCCCCCGTTTTCGTCTTACTTCAGATAATAAAAAAACACATTAAGCGACAATTGAAGTGAACTTTGTCACTTCACAATTGCTTAATGTGTTTTTTTGCTACTATGCTGTTTTTGCGCAATCTATATGATTTTGTTACAATATCTCATTTTCTACAGATTCAACTTCTGCCGTCTTGCTAATATCGTCCAAATTTTTCTCTGAATCCAACACGTCTTGCCTAATGCTTTCTGCCATTCTCTTAGTTGCCTCATCATAAGTCATAATTACATACTGCACATCGTCAGCATCAGAGTATCCATCATAATTTCTGTTGCAAGCTTTTGGTTCACTTTCCTTAATATAACGTCCTTCTAACTCACCATATAAGTCATTATAGCCAGCACCAGTTGTAACCTGTTCTACTTTGTGTCCCTCTCTAGCCATTCTAGCAATCAATCCCACGGCACAGTCTTCTACAGCCTCCATAAATTTCTTGCTAGTAAACCCCTTGCCACTTTTATCATTTTTCAACAATTTCTCAGCAACTGTATCTGGAATCTCAATGTTGTCCAGACACACCGTCTTGGTCATATAGTCATACCAAGTATACGCTTGTGCTAATATTCTTTTGCGATCTGGTTCGATGTTGTCGCTCTCACCATCTCCCTTAATATCTTCTTCGAATACTATAAAGCCTGCATTTGGATTAAGATATCCATCTTCCACACAAGTCTCAGCAGCATCATCCCAACACTGACAACAGTTGGTTATATCGCCAAGTACAAAACCCAACGGATCGTTTTTGTCTAACACTCTATAAGATATCCCTGTACTCGTCTTTGGAGAATCAACGGCTAACACTGCATTGTCTTGCATGTTTTTAGCTTTGTTATATACGTCCTGCATCTCTGCAAATGAGCTTTCGTCATAACCATATCTGCCAACAATTTCGGCAAGCTTTTCATTCCCATCGTCAACATCTTCGTATTCTGTTGCATGGCAATGATCAAGCACAAATTGAGGTGTAAGTTTTCCCCTCGAGCTGTTACCATTAACAGCCATGTGAGGATAAGCACGTGTTATGATGTCAAAAGAATTGTGCGCCATACACAAATAATCTACTTCCTCTCCATCGACCACATATCCGTCTTCATCTATTACATAACCAACCATAAAATCTGGATCGTCGGCATAATATTTCATAAAAAATTGTGCAAATTTAGGATTATACTCCCTTTTTAATTGTATACCAGAAAACTTTTGGTGTATTCTTGCTCCAACTCGCCTTGGATCTTGCTCGCCGTCTGGCATTGACACAACATTATCCAGAATGTACTTGAATGCCTTGTCTCTATCAGAAGGATTGTCAGAGAATCCACCAATTGCATAATATATCTTCATTAAATCTCTCAGTGAGTTGATCTTCTCCTGCTGGTTTAAAATAGAGTCGAATCCAACCGTTTTGACAAGTTCTCGCCATCTTAAATGATTGTTGTTAACAAAGAAATTATCTAACTGATCATTCGGAAATGTCTCCAAGACATAATCTTGTGGAATAAATTTTGTTTTGCCTTCTGCCATCCATTGAGATGCATTGATATAATTCTTTGCATACATATTATTTGCTATCAACTTAGCAAATGTATCTTTGTCATATTTAACCTTAAAACAGGTTTTTTCCAACTTATCATCATCATTATTTGTTAGCGTAAGCCAACTACAGTCTTGTGAGAAATACATGTTGTGGAAATTTGTGTTATTTAGTGCTGCTGCGGCAAACCTATAGTGATTGTCCTGTAGCTGCCAAGCAATCTGAGTATTTCCAAATAGTCCACTAAATGCACTTTCTCCAACATACGATACAGTATTAGGTATTATAATCTTGTTAAGTTCTACACAACCTGCGAAAGCAAACTCATTAATTTGGCGTTGCTGACTTGGAATAGTGTATTCTTTTAATGGTTGTCGCGAAAGATCAAATGCTTGCTTTAGAAAACCAAATTCTCGATAATCAATCAAACAATCTTCATTGTTGAGACCATTAAGAAAACGCCTTGTTTCAATGAGAGAGTCATAGAGTCTTGCAGACAAAATACTCTCTACAGCCTCTAATTCGATTATTTTATCAGTCCACAATTTTGACCTGCCATTTTTATTTATAAATTTTGGCAACTTGTTCCAATTCAATATTTCAAATTTTAGTGGCTGCACACGCACCCAATCTGGTGAGTAAGGTAAGCCATTGGCAATTCGGACATATTTATCACCTTTGTATTCAAATTCTGGATAAAAATTTACTCCCTCGTCATTGTCGTGAGGAGGCCTCAAGTATACTTGACCTGTCGCTTTGATATCACGCTTTAAATAACCGCCATTATATTCTTTTTCTAATCTGTGCTTCAGTGGATTATGTTCCATTTTTGAAAGATAAGCACCCATTTGTAATAAGTGCCTCTCTTTGCCATTTGCATCTTTTATATGGCTTATTTCAAATATTTTATCGATATCAATTCCAGAATTCTCAATAGCGGGTATACTTAGTGCAATCTTTGGAGCAATTCCAATGTGCTGAATATTCGGAACATTATAATAATTAACGGGATCGCCGAAAGCATCAATAACATATAAAGCATTGTTCCCACCTACAAAGTACGGAAATGTCCAAGCGCCCGTTATTGGAGATTTTTCATATTGTCCTACACTTAATCCAGCAGCAGCAAAATTACTAATAGATTTTACACGATTTTGGACATCTGCCATTAAGACACCTTTATACTGAGGAAACCAAATATAATCATTATCGCTTTCCACAAATGAGCTTTTGCTTTCTACCTTTTTCTTTGGCACCAAGAACTGCCTTAAATCAATTTTTGCTTGTGTCATTTATTCCCCCACATTATATTCTAATTATTATAACATGGTTATATAGATTTGTAAATACCCAAATTTTAGTACATATTGTCAAGTACATTGTCTTGATATAAAGATTATGTATTATAGACACATAATTAATTTTTTGACAAAAGCTATGTATTTGTTGACTACAAGCGTATTATTTTGTGCAGTATGCCACATTTGATTAAAAAAATAGCAAATTTTACTTTGCTACTTTTCCATAACATCTAAGTTGTTTGCTTTGCTACATTTGTTATAATTAGCAAGCATATCAGATATATTAATATTCACATCTTCTGCATAAGACAATGATGTTATTATTCCACACCCTGAATCTCTCGCCATATCAAAAACATCTCTTGCCAGAACTTTATCCAATTTTGCCACAAATGTCGCCATATATTGTGGTTGCAGTCTACAAAATGCTTCTACATATTGTTCACTCGCCTCTTTGGCATAACCTGGTGACGCAAAGGCATTGTTATAATCGTACATTGGGGCAGGATAATACTTATGCTCTTTCGTGTTATACAACAGAGCCATATTATGAGTACCTGCATCTTTGTCGCCAACAATACAATTTTTGAAACATATTTGATCATATAGAGAATATTTTATTTCTTTTTTCTCCTCGTCGGTGTTGACAGCAAATATATCCTCAGTGGTCATTTGATCAATAACACTTATAGTATCATCAACACTTAGGATTTCACTATGATATTTTTTGTCTTTTAACTTACCAAAGACTTCGTATATAGAGTGAACTTCACAGTCTTTAGGCACACAATCAATGCTTAATAACATTTTATTTTTAATAACAGGTTTATCGTTCTGTGTTAAAATAAATGCTTCGTTATATACTGTTGGAATATGCATAAAGTTCGCTAAACGTGAACAAGTCGCCTCGATCTCGCTATCACCTTTGTGGTATGGAGCCTTAACTAATACCGATATATACTTGGGAACGCCTCCGTCTACAAGATATGTCATATAACAACAATCTTTAGACTTGCTTGCCTCAAAAAAGTCTGATAGCATATTCCTATCTACCATGAAGAATGCTTTGTTGGCCATTCCACCTATTTGATCTTGTTCGTCGTACTTTCGAAATTCTCTCTCATCAATAGTTTTCATATAAGCCATTATAACATATAGATTGATATTTGACAATACCTTTTTTTTAATAAACATAACAGCAAATTTACTCTAATTCAACAATCATTCTACTTGCAGGTTATCTAGAGCAAAACTGTCATCAAAGAACTCATTAAGTGGAACATCTAGAGCAATACATACTTTTGCAACAGTAGACAATTTCACATCAGTATTAACTTCGTTGAATATATATCTAAGTGCTGAATGTGTTAATCCTGTCATCTTCTCTAACTTATATTTGCTTATACCCTTCTCAAGAAGAATATTGCTCAATCTTAGAGCAAACAGTCTATTTAGATTCATGTATCATTTACCTCTTTAGTATAACATCTTTTCCATTTTTTAATAGATGTATAAGTGAAATAATCTTCACTTACACTTGACATTATATTTTAAATCTGCTAGCATACAAGTGAAGTGTACTGCACGCAATATGGTTGAGGTTAGGTTATTGAATGAATGGTTGGAAAATATGCACTTTTGTTAGCACAGATAATTGTCGAATAACAAATTCCATTTTAGAGCAAACATCACATATAATTGAAGATTTGGTAGCACATAATGATTATGGAATATTTATATTCTGCAGATTAAATGACTTTGCGAACATGTGCTGGAACGTTGTAACAAGACTACAACAACGATACCCACATTTAAAGCGAATATATTATATGTCTTTGCCTTGCAATATGTTAGATCAATTTCTAGCTAATAAACATTTCGAAGAAGTTATTCGCTATAGACACACCTCTACACCCAACTTAGATGATTTGCTGTATCAATTAACAATGCAAAGCAATTGTGTGATATGCCACAACGCTCAATTCAGTGCAGAAATTAGCAATATGATAAGAATCAAAAATATACAATTGATTAACATATCAGACAAAAAAGACACACGATATTAATCGTGTGCCACATACAATTATTCTCACATATAATTATTGATGCTGATTGCTACTCCAAGAGCATTTGGTCCTATATGACAAGCAACACTTAGAGATAGTGGATCTACAAAGTGAAATTGAAGATCAGGAAATTCTTTCTCAATATCTTCTTTAAATCGCAAAGCTTCTTCAATAGACTTCGTATACGCCACAGATATTGTCATTTTGCCATCTTTATATTCTTGTGCAAATTCACTCTCTAGTTCCTTTCTCAATTGTGCCAAGATTTTTTCTTTGGCGTTCTTAAAATTTGTCGATACAGTGAATTTTTTAAACGCCTGTCCACGTGTGTACAGCACTGGCCTTATTCTTAATATCTCACCTATTGCAGCTGCAGCTGGAGCGATTCTGCCACCCCTCTTGATGTACTTAAGGGTAGACATAACAATGTATGTAGAAGATTTCAATTTGGTGCTTTCTAGATATTCTTTTATTTGGACAGCACTTTTGCCAAGCTTTGCCATAACTATTGCTTCGAATACACTTTCTTTCTGACCAAGTGAAATTCTTAAATTGTCCACTACTTGTACTCGATCATCATACTTAAGTGCATAAGATTTCGCATTTTCACATGTGGCACTTAGTCCACTAGACATTGGTATATATACCAGCTCATCATATTCTTGTAAGAGATTACTCCACAACTCCTCCAGATATGCTTGCGATGGCTGAGAAGTTGTAACTTCGGCGTTACAGGCAAGATACTCGTAAAACTGCTCCTGTGATATATTAATATCTTCTAGAAATTCTTCGCCATTTATACTAAAAGGCATGGGAATAACAAAAATCCCAAGGTCTTTGCCTTCTTGTTGTGTTATTCCAGAATTGGAGTCTGTTATTATTTGTAATTTACTCATCTACGTTTCCTTTGTTAACTAAAACGTATTATATACTAAATTATGTCAAAAATCATAACATATTAACATAAAAAATTAATTTTGGTGCTTTATTGTCAATAAATATGCAATTTTAAGCATAATTTACAATAACAATTTGTCAAAAGTTCACAAATCTGTGCATTTATTAATATATACAATTAATATTTGATTATCCTGTGGAGGTGTTATATGATAGATTACAAACGAAATTATAGAACTATGGCAAATGAAGCAAGTAATTTTGCTACTTTGCAAAAAGCACGACAAGACTTAATCAGCGAAATAGATGCTATTATGGAATATGACGACCACATTCACACCACACCAGACATGCTTGCTAGACAGACGTGGGAAGATATTCGTAATGAAGAAATGGTGCATTTTGGTCAACTCTTTGGTCTAATTAGTTATTTGGACCCCAGTTGGACACAGTTCGTCAATTCGGGAATGGAAGAATTTCAAAAAAGCCAAAACGGACAAAGTTAGACAGTATAAGTTGTGTAATGACTTTGCTTAAGTCATCTACAACCATAACTCAACTGATAGTGCAACCTTAACAATCTTGCCATTCACTCTAAAACTAAAATGCAATACCAATTACAAGGTGGAGTTCCTCCACCTTTTTTGTTGATCTAGGGCTATTTTAAACAATTTAAAAAAATTGGTCAACCAGATTGACTTTTTTGTCTTCTTTCTGTATACTTCATTTAGACAACATGAGGAAAAACAATGATATCAGAAACGGAAACTGTAGATATAATAAAAAGAATAAAACAAAACTTGCCAAGCATATTATTTCGAGATATAAGTGCAATGGATAGAGGAATGTTATCAATTCTAATGTATTTGGACAATTCTGGCGAAGGCGCATATGCCAACACAATGGCTAGTCACCTACAAATATCAAAGGCACGAGTGGCTGTATTGCTTCAAAAACTAGAGAAAAGAGGATTAATTGCCAAAAGTAAATCACCTAAAGATGCAAGAATAGAAATAGTAACAATGACACTGGATGGCAAGAGAGAACTTAACAATATTAATCAAATGATTCAATCTACTACGCAAAGAATGCTCGAGAAAATTGGAAAAGAAGATGTGGAAGAATTTATAAGAATCCTGGGTGCAATCAAAAAAGTAATGGATAACAAATAAACTT
>CAJOPQ010000014.1 GCA_905236445.1 uncultured Clostridia bacterium | reverse complement strand
TAAGCAGATGATTTTCTATGGCACAAATGGGCAGAAAATCCCTAGTTATATGCCTTGGCTAAAAAAACATGGCGAGTGTGCATATGAAGGTTTGGTCCCAATTCTAGAAAAAAGATATAGAGAGAGTACTAGCGAGTTCATTAAGACAGAAATTAGTAAACTAATGTACGATATGCAGTGTCCAACTTGCAAAGGTCAGAGATTAAAACAAGAAGTCCTTAATATATTCATTAATAACAAAAATATTGCAGATCTTTGCAATATGTCAATAGTTGATTTGTATAATTTTATTGATGGTTTGACACTTAACAAGTCTCAAGCAACGATTGCAGAGCCAATTATTAAAGAAATCAAAGCCAGACTTAACTTCTTAATCAATGTAGGTTTGGATTATTTGGAATTGTCTAGATATTCCAATACGTTGTCAGGAGGAGAGGCTCAAAGAATAAGACTTGCGACTCAGATTGGCAGTGGATTAACTGGAGTTATATATATATTAGATGAGCCAAGTATTGGACTTCATCAAAGAGATAATGAGAAATTGCTTGCTACTTTGAAAAATTTGCGAGATATAGGTAATACGGTTATAGTTGTTGAACATGATGAGGATACTATGCGAGCTGCCGATTATTTGGTAGATGTAGGCCCATATGCAGGAATCTATGGTGGTGAGATTGTTGCTAAAGGTAGCATTGACGACATTATAGCAGAGCCTCAAAGTGTGACTGGAAAATATCTTAGTGGCGAATGGAAGGTTGCGCCTGATATTAAGAAAAATAAGGTTGAGAAAGGTTTCATAACTATCAAAGGTGCTAAGCAGAATAATTTGAAAAATATAGATGTTAACATTCCAATTGGTGTTATTACAGCTGTTACTGGTGTTAGTGGAAGTGGTAAAAGTAGCCTAATTAACGAGATATTATATCCTGCATTTAATAACCATGTTAACGGTAGCCATATGCCTGAGGGTAAGTATAGCAAGATTATCGGACTTGATACTTTTGACAAAGTTGTGTGCATTGATCAGAGTCCTATAGGAAGAACACCACGAAGCAATCCTGCAACTTATACCAACGTTTTCTCTGATATAAGGGAATTATTTGCAAAGACTCAAGATGCAAAGGAAAGGGGATATTCTGCAGGCAGATTCTCCTTTAATGTTAGTGGTGGCAGATGTGAAAGTTGTGGTGGTGCTGGAATTAATAAGATTGAAATGTATTTTATGCCAGATGTGTATGTACCTTGTGATGTTTGTCATGGCAAACGATATAATAGAGAAACATTAGAGGTTAAGTACAAAGGCAAAAATATTTATAATGTACTTGATATGAGTATTGAAGAGGCTTGTAAATTCTTTGATAGTATTCCTAAGATAAAATCTAAATTGCAAACTTTGGTAGATGTGGGACTTGGATATATTAAGTTGGGACAACCTGCAACAGAACTGAGTGGGGGAGAAGCACAGAGAGTAAAACTTGCAACCGAACTTAGTAGGCGTGGAACAGGAAATAGTTTGTATATATTGGACGAACCAACAACTGGATTGCATTTCTACGATGTTGATAAATTAATCAAAATTCTAAGAAGATTAGCAGAAGGTGGCAACACGGTTGTTGTTATAGAACACAACTTAGATGTTATTAAGAGTGCCGATTATATAATAGATCTAGGACCAGAAGGTGGAGTAAGAGGTGGCACAATTGTTGCACAAGGCACGATCGAGGAAGTGAAGAAACAAAAGAAAGGATATACCTATAAGTATTTATAGATTTGTAACTCACTAAAATAACACAATAATTTTCTTGCTATATTGCTAAAATTGTTGTATACTACAAATAACAAAAGGAGAAGTAGTTATAATGAGCAACAGAGCAAAAATAATAGTCTCAGTACTTGCAATATGTATATTGTTGGCAATAGTTGCTATTAGTATAGTCATTGTATTAACGGAGCCGGCACATATTGTAGATGATAGTTCGTTTGTTATTGAATATACGAATGGTAGTGTAGTCGCAGATGTCAAAGTAACGAAGAAAGAAACTAATCTATATTACACTGATGATAAGACAAATGCCGAAATGGACAGCGTGGAAGAATTGTTTGAGTTCAAATCTAACATATCAGACACAAATGGCGTAACTAGAAAGTATAATATTGGAAAATTTAATAGAGGCCAATATATTGATATATCAGAAGCCGATACAACACTTGTAATAGAAATAGAACTTGATAAGTCTGTAGTATCTGCCGATACTGATGTAATTCTGACATATGTCGATAGTGGCGAACTTGATACAAATATAAGGTTTGTAATTACTGCAACAATGTCCTCGACATACAATACACATCTAGAAGATGTTGTATTAGATCCAGTCGAAATTAATATGGTTGATGGTAGCTGGACTAATAGTAAGTTGTTTGATAGCGATACAACACTTAAGACAAAAGGTTATAACAAGCTTACTCTATCAGTGAAATCTGAAGTAGTAAGATATGAGGGAATAGCAAGATTAGATGGAGAATTTAAACTATCTCTATTAGCTTAAAATTAATATTATTAAAAACTGCTAATTTTGAAGTGCACCCCAATAGTTAGGCACATTGTGGAGATATACTTTAGAATTAGCAATTTTTTTAGCAAAAAGTAGGTCTTTTGACCTAACAGGTTTAGGTAATATTCATATAGAATCTTGATAATTTATTATTAGTCAAAATTTTAAGTTGAAAGGTGAAAAAAATGAAAATATTAGAAGTGTTAGATACTTTTTATCCTAATGTTGATGGCCCAATTAACTGCATAGTTAATCTTGCGAAAATTTTGAAAGAAAAAGGGTTGGCAGAAGTCGAAATTTTGGTCCCTGACAATCCAAAACATAGGGTTGAAATAGATGGATTAAAAATACATAGAACACCGTCTATTCCCGGTGGAGAGGGATATAGGGGTGGAATTCCGTGGATAAATAGCAAGACAAGAAAAATCATAAAAAATGGAAATTATGACATAATACATGTTAATAGTCCTTTTGCAGTAGGCAAGTATGCAATCAAATGGGCAAACATATTGAATATTCCTTCTGTTTTTACAATTCACACGAAATACAAAGAAGATTTCGAGAGACTGTTTCGTACAAAATTCATGCAAAGAATGTTGTTGAATTATATAATGAAAGCAATCAATAATGCAGACTATGTAACAGCAGTTAGTAATGGTGCAAGTGATGTAGTGAAAAGTTATGGCTATAAAGGCGACAAAGTCTATGTAATTCGTAATGGAACAGACATGATTCCTAGCGAAGTAAGCAAAGAATTAGTAGAAAACATAAAACAAGAATATGGACTATATGGACAATTTGTTTTTTTGACAGTTGGAAGAATTGTTTCAGTTAAAAATATTCAATTCTCGTTGCTTGCATTAAAAGGATTAAAAGAGAGTGGAGTTAAGAATTTTAAATTTCTAATTGTAGGCTCTGGTGAATATGTTAAGACTTTGCAGCAGTTAACAAAGGAATATAACATAGAAGATAATGTTATATTTACAGGTAAGATATTAGATAGAGAAAAACTTGCTGCAATTTATTCAGTATCAGATCTATTTTTATTTCCGTCCACTTTTGATACTTGTGGACTTGTGGTAATGGAAGCGGCTGCTAACAATGTTCCTAGTATTGTTGTTGAGAATTCTTGCCCAGCAGAAATGATTAACAATAATGTGAGTGGATTTATTTTACCTTTACAAGCAGATGTGTGGGCACAAAAATTAAAAGATTTGATGGAAAATAAGGATAGTTTATCTAAGATCAAGGAAAATGCTAGAAAATATGTATATGTTAATTGGGATACAGTAGCATTAGAATACTATGACTTTTTTCAAAAAATACTCAACCAAGAACTAACAAAATAATACAAGATTTATATTATGTTCAAAAAGAAGTGTACTCACTATTTGAGTACACTTCTTTGATATATCTGTATTTTAATTTTTGTTCATGTTATTTTTGTAAGTTTCTAGTGCCTTAGCAAGTTGGTCTGGACAAGATGTATTATTTCTGCATTGTATGCCTTTTAATCTTGTAATTACCTCATCTATGTCCATATTTTCTACTAATTTGGATACTCCCTGAGTATTGCCTGCGCATCCACCAACAAATTCAACATTTTTGACTTTGTCGTTATCTACTTCAAAATTGATTGCCCTTGCACAAGTACCAGTTGTCTTATAAGAAGTACGCATAATTCTATTCTCCTTAATTGTCTATAATTGTATCGTATAAATATTCAAATATGTTAGCAGCTTTCTCGTTCCACTTGCTACAAGCTGTCATTGCCGAACTCTTATTTGGTGCTTTGAGATTAATTTCTAGAAGTGGTACATTGATAAGAGGTTCTTTGATCTTGAGAGTAACTTTGTAAGATCCGTCTTCACTCTTATCAAATTCACTAAGATATTCCTGACTTCTTTTGAATTTTAGACCATTATCTTTGGCAAATTGTGTAATTTCTTCTCTTAGAGATAGTTTAATTCTTGTGTAGAAATGACTTAGACACTCTCTTCCAGAATATGTTATACAATATCTTTTCTCATCTTCGCTAACTTCAGATTCTACATTATCAACAATGTAGACAAGATTAGTCTCTACCAACTGATTAAGAATATCAATACATTCCATATAGTTAAGCCATTGATTTCTTGTTATAATGTCTAGAATATTATTCTTGGTTAGAGGTATTTCCATCTTGTCCATAATAAATAACAGAATTAATTTGTCATCCATATTATCTGTCTCAAAATTCATAATTTATACTCTCCATAATTGAAAACATAATTATTGTATCATATTTGTGACATTATTTCAATGGAAATGCGAATTTTGTTAAAAAATTTTATGTAACAATAATTATATGCAAAATTGTCAAAAATCCTTGTATTTCTTAGTATTAAAACTTTTTTATTAGATTTTTGAATAGTATACAAATATTTTTGTCAATATTTAATTAATTTGCTATAATTAACAGTACACAAAAATATAAGGAATCATAGGAAGTTGCAGAGATATACACAATCTGAGAAAGCAAAAATACTTGAATGCATTGGTATTGTAGACGAACTTATTAGTGGTAAGTTTATTTTGTTCGATACCAAGGCTCAAGCATTGCTTCAAACAATTGCTTCTAGTGAAGTGTTGTACGGATTATTTGCTAAATACTTGGTGGACTATGACTTTCTAAGTGCTTTGAAGCTGGGAGAAGAATACAAAAAAGTGCAAGGGGTATTCAAGATAGGCGAAACTAATAGCGAGATACTGGCTTTTGTATTCTGTTTGATTCTAGAAGTTAATAATCATAAAATAAATTTGCAGAATTTTGTTAATGCGAACTTCTTTAATCCAAATGGTTATAATTATAGTTATTTAACATTCGCAAGTTATATACTCAAACCTTTTAAAAATGCTCTTATGGAAGAGTTAGGAGTGGTAGAGAGTGAAGACGACAACAACGAGAAAGAGGAACAGGTAGAGATGGATAATATGGAAGAAGTGACAAATAATCAGTCTGAGGAAAAGATTTTGTTTGCGAATCTTCTATTCGCAATTAATGAATTACATGCCAAAGTTGTGGCAGACAAAAAAATCCGACAAGAAGTCAAAGATGAAGAATATATAGTAGTTGTAGGATTAATAGAGGCTGTTAGACTTGAGAATATGAAGGTGCTTAATGCTCTTATAATCCCACTAGAGTATGTATTGGGTAAGCAGAAATCTGTTAGAGCAGAGTATCAAGAAGTAAAAAATTGTATGCTAGAAATATACAAAGCATTTAAAAAATAAATACAAGAATACTACATATGATTGTTGCAATTATCGTGTGTAGTATTTTTTCTAGAAAATATACTTTTAGATTAATTTTAAAATTGCGTAAATAAGTGTATGCTTGCAAAAAGATTGACAGACCACCAAATGTGATTATAGCTGTAGATAATATACTAAGAAGATTGTCATTTAGTCCAAGCAGACTCAATTCTCGAATACCACTAGTCATTTCTATAAGTCCCGTTAGAATTGAATTAGTTATATTGACATCAATGCCAAAAATTGCGTTTATTCCACTTGTGATTGGCAATAATATGTTATATGTTCTAAGTATTGATATTACTAGATAACAAAGAGATATATATCCACCAATAGTCAGTATCGATTTAATACTGCTTAGCATGGCGTCTTCTAGTATATTCTGAGATTCTGTGTAACTTGCAATATATATATCTGGGGCTTTCTGCTTGTAATATAGATTTTTAAAGCATATGCCGTTAATAAAAGCTCCAAGAAGGTGGCTTACAAGGATTATAACTCCTATTCTAATGTTGCCGAACATTCCTGCACCAACTGTACCTAGAATAAATAGTGGACCACTGGTGGAGGCAAAAGATGTTATTCTACATGCTTCTTCTCTGCTAATAATCCTTTTTTGATATAATTCGCTTGTCGCTTTTGCTCCTACTGGATAGCCAGACAATATACTTAACAAGTAAATGTATCCAGCAATCCCGCTACAATGAAAACATTTCTTAGTAATTGGCGCAAAAATCTTACCAGAGTTGAATAATATGCCACTTAGATTAAGAAAAGAAGTGAAGAAAAGAATGGGAAATAGGGCTGGCAGTACGAATTTTGCCCACATAGTTATACCTATAGTAAAACTATCCATATTTGCTTTAGGGTTGCTTAGTAAAACAATGAGTATTGCGATTATCAAAATGTAACTTAAACACTTTAAAATGTTTTTGTATTTTGTGGACTTTGTCATATAATAAACTATATTACTTTTTTAGGTGAATTATGAAGAAACCAAAAATTGCTTTTGTACTAAGTGGAGGATCTGCATTAGGCTTTGCCCATTTGGGAGTCTTACAGGAATTATTGGACAATGGAATAGTTCCAGACATGGTCGTAGGAACAAGTATGGGTGCTGTTGTTGGTGGAGGATATGTCTGTGGACTAACTATAGACGAAATGATTAATTTTGCCCATAAAATGAATGTTGGAAAATTTGTCGACTTGAATTTTAAGCCACTAGGAATATTTGGTGGCAAGCGTATTACCAATTTATTGCAACAGGTATATGGTGACAAAACTGATGAAGATACAATTTGTCAGTTTGCTTGTGTCGCTGCTGATGTGATTACAGGTGAGCAGGTGGTGTTAAGTAGAGGCAAGATATTGGATATGGTGCGTGCAAGTATGAATATTCCGGGGCTTCTTGTTCCAATAGAATATGATGGCAAACTGCTTGTTGATGGTGGCTGTGTTAATAATTTGCCTGATGATATAGCAAGAGACATGGGTGCTGATATTGTTATATCTATTGATGTTCTGTCTAATAGTTATTGTTGCAAAAAGCCAAAGAACACAGTAGACACTTTGTTTACATGTCTGAATATGTTGCAAAACACCATAAGTAAATATAAGCCTAATAATAGCGATATTATAATAGCACCTGCGTTAAACAAAATTGGTCAAAATGATTTCAAGAACGAATCAACTGATTACGCTATAGAAGTTGGCAAAGAAGAATGTCACAAACATATAGCGCAGATAAAGGATATAATAGCACATTATAAGAAAAATAAGAAAGCAAAAAGCAAATAGGAGTTTGATAAGAAATGGATAGCTTGTTTGAAAACATACACAATGATAAGAAACCATTGGCTGAGAGAATGAGACCAACAAGTCTAGATGAGTTTGTCGGACAAAAACACATAATAGGTCAAGGCAAATTACTTCGCAGACTAATTGAGGCAAAAAGAGTGCCAAGTGTCATATTCTATGGACCTCCGGGAACGGGAAAAACAACACTTGCTAGAATAATTGCCGACACCAGCAATTCTAATTTCGTAAAATTAAATGCAATATCAAGTGGAGTTGCAGATGTCAAAGCAGTTATTGACCAGTCAAAGAGTGATTTCGAGTTGTATGGCAAGAGAACATACTTGCTTCTTGATGAGTGCCACAGGTGGAGTAAAGCACAGAGTGACTCACTACTTGCAGCCCTAGAGAATGGATACATAAACTTTGTTGGTTGTACGACAGAAAACCCTAGTTACAGCATGACTAGAGCAATAGTTTCTAGGTGCTCAGTCTTTGAGTTCAAAAGATTAGGAATGGACGACATTAAGTCAGTGCTCAAAAGAGCAATCGCAGAAGATGTCAACTTGAAGCTATATAAAATAAAGATAGACGATGATGCACTTTCATACTTTGCAGATGCTTGCGGTGGCGATGTAAGATCAGCTTTAAATGGCTTGGAACTTGGTGCTATAACCACACCACAAAATAAAGATGGCGTTACAGTTATCACAAAGGACATTGCGGCAGAGTGCTTGCAAAGAAAGGCTCTAAGCCTAGATGAAGATTTGTACTATCACTTGCTTAGTGCATTTTGTAAGAGCCTAAGGGGTAGTGATTCCACAGCGGCTTTGTACTATGCCAACAGACTAATTGAAGCTGGAATTGAGCCACAGGTACTTGCCAGAAGGACAATCTGTCATGCCTCTGAAGATGTCGGTTTATCTTCGCCAAATGCGTTACTGCAAGCGTGTGCCAGTTTGTATGCTTTGGACAACTTGGGAATGCCAGAGGGCAATTTGGCACTTACTCAAGCAATAATTTACGTGTGTGAATCTCCTAAGGATAATAGGGTAGTAACTGCTATGAATATGGCTCAAGATGATGCGAGAAATC
>CAJOPQ010000013.1 GCA_905236445.1 uncultured Clostridia bacterium | reverse complement strand
TTAATTAATGCTTTATAATTTATTTAAATAATTTCTAAGTTTTTCGAGAAAGTTTTCTTAAATTCGCTAGCAAAAAGCATTGAATATTTAATTTCTAATCTTGCATCTTTTGCGCATATAGTTTTTATAATAACACTGTCGCCCAAGATGTCACAATTAATATCTGTTATTGCAGATTTGCCAGTAATATCCAAACACTCTGCAAGCTTTACAATCATTGCAAGTTTCTTTACAGCAACAAGATCGTCTTCTGTCAATAAATCTTTGTATTTAACCCAATCTGCTAAATTAAAGTTATCTGCATCTCGCAATCTTGCTACAAAGGCTGCCATAACAATCTCGCTATGAGTTAAGCCAAATAAATCGCTATTTAGAATAGTATGGAAAGATGCTTTAACATTATCAAGAGCGTTAACACGTTTTCCACAATTAGATAAGTAACTTGCGACTCTAAGAATCTTAGTATAAGTTCTTGGCAATTTGTGAATAACTTTTAATTGTTTAAACAATATCAGGCTCAAATTATAAATTTGTGAGAATGTATCTTCTTTATTATCGTATGCCTCTACAATAGCCTGCAAAGAATAACCAAGATTATCTGCAATTGGCTTCTCAATGGTCAAAGGAAGCACATAATTAAATAATACCCCATACTCAAAACCATACTTAGAAACATAAAGATTCTGTTTGTTGATTTTGTCAAAAATTGCTTCTATGATAGCAATTCCTGCCTTAATATAATAGGTATCTGTTACAGACAACCCTCTAAGCTTGTTAGATGTTGGATCCATGGTCTTGATAGCATTGTATACTTTGTCAATATCTGCCCTATCCATTGGATAATTATGCTCAATCTCTAATGGATATTTCTTCGCCCTACGACTGATTGAGCCAACATTTCTAAATACACTTCCAGCACCAACAACTTCCCATTCTTCTGGGATATTATTATAATCCCAAGTTTCTAGCAAATCTATTTGTTTTCTGAAAAAGTCCCTCATTGCTTCGCATTTTTCTTCACTAGAACCATCAAAATTTTCAAACTCTTTCTCAAGGTTAATTTTACCATAAGGCACAACAGTAGTAGAAAGGATGTTTCTTCGATTATAGTACAGCAAATTAGTAGAATAATCTGAAATATCTATCACCAAGCCCTTAGGTCTATTCATTGTATTAATAACAGCAGTATATACATTATCAATTGTTATCTCTGGCGTTAGTATATCAAACTTAAACGTAGACACACTAGCAAGTTCGTTAATAAAACCATTACAATTTTTTGCCTGTTTTACAATGTCTGTAACATAACAAAAATTATCTTTTATTTCATTTCTATCAAGAATTTCTTTGAAAATTGACAGAACTTCGTTGACTTCAGTAATAACTGAAGACTTTATCACCTGTTCTTTCTCAAAATCTTTGGTTAAATTGATTGGCACACTTAATGATTCTCTAACTGTAAAAGATTTGTTAGGATAAACATCTACTTGTTGCATTTTTAAATAATTAGTGTTTAATTCAATAATTGCTATTTTTTCCAAAATACTTCTCTCCTTCAAAAGCTCTGTAATTTTGCCTATTCAAGCACATACAATCTTTATATTGAATTATATAGCGCAAACTTCCCCATTTAACTAAGCAAATTATATCACGAAAAAACAAATTTGTATAGAAATTTTTGAAATTTTTTAAAATTATTTTTCTGCTTTCCGTTCTGATTAACACGATAAAAAAATAATAGTGGCTAAAAGTATATAAATTTAGCCACTATTTATCATATTGTTTATTCCTCAATTGCTTCTACTGGACATACACCAACGCAAGTTCCACAATGAATACAAATATCTTGGTCGATTATAGCCTTGCCTGTATCCATAGAGATTGCACCTACTGGACAAGCACCAGCGCAAGTTCCGCAACCAATACACTTCTCTTGATCTACTATCATAATTTCCTCCTAAGCTATTAGCATGGTATATGATATATTAGCATGAAACAAAACATTTTACAATAAAATTAATAAATTTTTATTTTTTAACAAAAAATTTTTGCATTTTGCTTTTGATAAGCACATTGCTCGGCAACTTACTGTGTGACATCAATTCTTGCAGAGTATCGAATAGTTGAAACAAACCGACAAAAAGTAGAAAAAAACCGAAATATTTTCGTAGTTGGTTATTAGTCAATAATGTGGCTAAATATGCTCCAAAGAGCGAAAAAACCACACCACTAGCAACAATGGTAAGTCCAACTTTTGTTGCTACCAATTTGTTCCTATAATGAATTATAAGGGCAACAATCGCCGTTGGAATAAAAACAATCAGATTAATACTTTGCGACAATTTTTGTTCAACATTAAGCAATAGCCCCAACACTGGTATAAGCAGTGTTCCTCCACCCATACCCATTCCAGCTATTATTCCACTAGCAAGTCCAGCTATGACAAACCATATCCACATACTCTATAATCACCTCCTATATTATAATCCAGACAGCTCCAGCAAGTATTATCAGACTAAAAATTAACTTCAGTATGGTATTATTAATTTTTTTCAAGATATAAGCGCCAATCAATCCTCCAACAACAAATCCTATCCCAGTTGTCCATGTTTTGTCTAAATCAAAATAACCATTAATCCAATACATTACAAAGCTAGCAAAAGACAATGGCAACATAATAAGAATGGTAGTTGCATGTGCCTTCTTTTCTTCAAGTCCTACTACATATGTCAAAGACGGGACACAAATCATTCCTCCACCACCACCCCAAAATCCATTAATAAAGCCAATAAATACGCCTATACCTAGCAACAACCATGTTGATTTGGCATTCAATGTGCTGATATCATACCACTTCGTATCATATACCTTAGAATATTTACATACTTCTTTCATAATTTTATCTTGTTCAAATTTATTATTAGATATGTAAAAATTTTTTGCATATAAATTCTAATTATTCCCATACTACAATTGGAAAAATTTCCCAATTTACAATTATTAATTTAAAAAAGAATTTTTATTTTTGCATCAAAAACAAACGGATTTGCTTGTCAAGTAATAAAGATTATTATATAATAATCAAGTTAATAATTAAATTAAAGGTAGGCTTGATATGTTAAAGAACTTAACAAAACTAAAAAAATTAATTGGAAAAGTGTTCTTAGTGCTTGGAATCGTTGCACTTTCACTATTTTCTAGAATCAATCTGCAGACAGTAAAATCTGTATATGCATTAAATAAGGAAGATGTTAGTTCCGATTTGCTAACAGTTCCTAATTTCTACTCAACGAGTTCAAGCAATATAACTTCTAGTAGTTATTGGTCGACCGTTGTTCCTAACGATGAAGATAACTCTTCTAACTTCAAAAGAGGTATTGTAAATGTTGAAAAAATCGATTCCACAATTCAGTCTGATAAAGATTCAACTGATGCTAAGACAGACGGAACAATTGTAGACAACTTGTGGAGCAATTTTGGTCTATTTACTTCTCCGGGTAAAGTTAGTAGCATTAATATTGATAGTGAGAATACAGAAGGCATCAACAACTATTTGATGATTAACGCTTACAATTTCGCAGGACACATTGGATACAAAAGTGATAACTTTACACTTCAAAAAAGTTCTTATTATAAAATTGCGGTAACACTTAAAACAATTAACGAAACTAAAGAAGTAGATGTCAAGGCAAATTCTAACGATGAACTTACCACCGAGACTCGTATATCTGATGCTAAAGCTTCAATTTATCTAGAAGGTATATCAGATACAACAGCCAATACTTCATTTGAATTAATTAACACCAATAATACTTGGAAAACTTATTATTTCTACGTTAACACAAGTTCTTTTAGTTCAGAAGAAAGTATAAGTGTGCAGTTGTATCTTGGAAGCAAATCTGATTCTTGTCAAGGTGCAGTATTCTTTAGCGAAGTAAAGATAGAGCAATATTCTGAAAGCGAATATAACAAAGAAGTTACACCATCACTAGCAGATAAAACAAATATTCATACTATATCATTAAACAATTCTTATATTTATGATTTTGTATCTAACGCTAGTTTTGAAAATCAATTAACAGATTGGACAACAATTGGCTCTGCCAACAATGGTGATATATTTGCTACAATAATAGACACAACGTCTACTGGCTACCTAAAAGGCAACAGTAAATATCCTGCTATACCAGCCAACAACAACTCTAATGTATCAAATATAAATGCACTTGCAATATATAGCAAGCCTAACAATGGCACTTCAACCTATTATGGCGTTGAGAGTTCTAGTTTTACAATTAAACAATATGGCTTATATAGACTTAGTCTATGGACATACTCTAACTCAGAGTCGGCAAATGGAGCAAATATTACATTATATGATATAGATAATGCTGCAAAAACAAAATCTCAAAGCATTTCAACAAGTGCAGATACAAGCAATACCCTATCAAACAATTGGAGACAATATGAATTCTATATCCAAGGCAATGCACTTAGAGATTGCAATTTGAAATTACAATTAACAATTGGCAACATCGATTCTAAAGATAGCACAGTTAATTATGCAATGTTTGACGATATTAGAATTCAGGAAGTTACTTTTGATCAATTCAGTAAGGGATCCTCAGATTCTAATACTCTTAATCTTACTGCAACTCAAAGCTCCGATTATTTAATTTCTAATTCAACATTTGACAATGTGAAAAACAACGCTGGTCTACCTCTATCACCTGATGGTTGGACGCTTTCTGGCAAAACTGACAACGTCTTTGCTGGTATTGTAAATACAAATAGTACAAGTTTTGCAAATAATTATAGCAATTATGCAAAAGTTAGCAATATAATCAATCCTGGCAAAATAAACGCTTCATCACCTATCGATTCTAATAACGTGCTTATGTTAGGTACAGCAAGCAAAAATCAAGTAATTTCATACAAAACTGATAGCACTTTTACATTGTCATCTAATTCTTATTATAAATTATCTTTTGATGTATTTACCCAGAATTTGACAGATAGTACCAATGGTGCAAATTTCAGAATTGTTGATTCTAACAATTCTAATATCATATCTATTGACAATATCAAAACAAATTCTGCTTGGCAAAATTACACATACTATATTTCAACCGGACTGATAAGCAAAACTTGTAATGCAGTTATATCTTTGAATAAAGTTGATGCATATGCATATTTTGATAACGTTGAACTAAGTAGCATAACAAGTGACCTTTATAACGAATTAGTGGAAACACACAATGCAAATGAATTTATTAGCATTGATAACAATTACTTCAAGAATTCAACTGCTTGGAAAACTTCTGACAATTCAGATAGTGCAACTGTTGGTTTCCTAACAGCAACTGACTACGACATTTCTGTAGATGATGAAAATATTGCATTTATTCTATCGGATACCAAAGATGTAGAATACTACATTACAAGTGCAGACAGCATAAGTATTAATAGTAATTCGTATTACAAATTCTCAGCTTATATTAACACGAGAGATATAAGAAAAATTAACTCAGATAATAATGACGAATATGGCGCTTCATTCTATGTTAGTTACAATAATACAAATGATGGTATAGAAAATATTACAACAGATGCAAATTCATTTGTAAAATACACAATCTATCTAGCATCAAATGATAGCACTTCCGTTAATCTAAAATTTGGTCTAGGATCTAATGGTAACAAAGTTTCTGGGATTGCATACTTTACAAAATTAGAGATTGTAAAGTTCGAAAATGAAGATGCAATGAACGAAGATAAAGACGCCAATAATTCTGATTATTACAAATTTATTAACGCAGTAATCAATAATGAAGAAGAACCAGATAACGACAACACTACTGAGAATGTATATACAGCCTCACCTAACTGGTTTGCAATTAGTAGTTTAATTACAGCAGCAGCATTGCTTGTAGCAATTGCAGCCTTCTTCATTAGACAAATCAATTTCAAGAAAAAACATAAGAAAGTATCTACTGATTATGATAGAAGAAAAACATTAGATAAGCAATACGATGCAAAAGAAAGAATTGATTATCGTAATCAATTAATCAACGATCTTGAGCAAGAATTATCAGAAATTAAAGAGTCTACTGCAAAAGTTACTAAAGAATATAATGAAAAACTTAGCAATCTTAAAGATTCTGCAGATCAATCCAGCGAGTCTCTAAAGAAACAATTGCAAGCTCTAGAACAAGAACAATTAGAAATATCAAAAGAACATAATAAAAATATTGCAAAAGATAAGTTACACGCTTCTAAAGAAGATGATTTGATCTATAACGAAAAAATTAGCAATATCGAAAAACAACAAAATTCTATCAAAAAGAAAATCAAGCAAATTGAAAAAACATATGACAAAGAAAAACAACAATTAGATGATATTACTGCACGATCTAATAAACGACAAGAAGATATTCTAAACGAAATTGATAGTATTAAGCAAGAAATTCAATCAATAAATGAAGAACTTACTAAAAAGTAGAATTATCAAAAAATTAGACGCAAATTGGGTTAACTGATAGTTAAAGTCCGTTAATACTATCAAAAATCAAATCACCTAATAGATTATATTAAGTAACAAAATAACCCTAGAAAACTCTAGGGTTGTTTTGTTTCCTCTTTGTTGTCACTATTTTTCTTAGTTTTTGTTAAATTAACATATACGATAATACTATCTATTGCAAAATATCCAAGAGGTACGATGATTATTAGGACAACTACATAATAAGGAACAAAAATGTATTTGGCAATATTATCTATATTAAATATTGTATAATTACTCTGCGTATCGATTACAACTATTATATTGCCATAATCAAGAGTCGTCAAAATATAATCAAACAAATGAGTACCGTTGTTAACATCATAAGTAGCAATAGTGTCATAGAATTCTTGTGCAGGATGACCATTGGTATTTTCTCCCACAGGGACAATAACTACTTGTGGAGTGGTTACTGTTAACAGTTCCATACCCGTGCTATATTTACTGCCATGATGCCCTGCTATCAATATATCTATATCCATATCAATACCGTTATCTTCTGCATAACTCATATATTCCGACTCAACATTTGCCCTGTAATCTTGTCCAATATTATGACCACTATCGCCTGTAAATAAGATCTTGAAATCATTATATTTTAGCAATATAACTGCAGAATAATCATTAGAATAGGCATAATATTCTCTATTAGGTGCAAGCCATGTTAGATAAGCCTCTCCGATTCTTAGACTTTTGCCAGCAGAATTGTATCTTATTTTGCAATCAGATTTTTGCAAAGTATCATAAAAATCCAAATAATTGGCATTGCTGGAAATTTCATTTTCTGACAAATCAGGAATATATACAAATTTAGGAGAATATTTGTTAATTACATTCTTAGCACTACCTATATGATCTTGGTCTATATGAGATATAACCATGTAAGTTACACTATCCCCTTTTCTTAACAAAACTTTCTCTATATATGTATCTAATTTACTCCAACTCTCCGAAGTTCCTGTATCAAATATTAATGTAGTACCATCGGGAAATCGAATCAAATTGCACAATCCTTGCCCTACATCTACTGTATGAATCTCTATATCATTAGCATGTATATCTGAGGTGTTGGGATAAAGAAATAGAATATCGCCTACATAGTTATAAAAAGGCAAAGTTAGTAAAACTATGGCAATTAAAATAGAAAAAACATACAATCTTATTCTGTACTTCTTGGTTAATTCAGCCCTATTACGTCTTGTAACAATGCTATTCGGTTTTCCAAACATTATTTTTCCCTATCACTCCTAATTTATCTACATAATTATATCATACTTAGTCAAATTTACAAAAAATATTTTCATTTAATAATATTTGTGATACAATATTGTAACCTATAGTAACGAAAGGATAACACAATGTTTCTTATAACACAAAACTGGTATGATTTACTAAAAGAAGACTTTGAATCTCAAGAATATAAAAATTTGGAAAAATTTCTTACACAAGAATATAGAACTAAGACAATCTACCCACAACCAGAAAAGGTATTTAATGCTCTTAATCTAGTAAAATATAACGATGTCAAAGTTGTAATAATTGGTCAAGATCCATATCATAATCCAAATCAAGCACATGGATTAAGCTTTTCTGTCGAAAAAGACGTTAATATCCCACCATCTCTTATTAATATTTATAAAGAATTACAAGACGACCTGGGGTGTTATATTCCAAATAACGGCAATCTAACCAAATGGGCAAAACAAGGTGTACTTCTACTTAACTCTGTTCTAACTGTGGAGAAAAATCTAGCAAATAGCCACAAAGGCAAAGGCTGGGAAAAGATAACAACTCGAATAATAGAACTACTCAATGAGAGAACTGATCCAGTAATATTTTTGCTTTGGGGATCGAGTGCAAAAGCCATTGGAAAGAATATTGACACATCTCGTCATTATATTTTGTCTGCAGTTCACCCAAGTCCACTTAGTGCCAATCAAGGTGGTTGGTTTGGTTGCAAACATTTTAGCAAAACAAATGAAATATTACTATCTCTTGGCAAAGATCCAATTGATTGGCAAATAGAAAATATATAGGAGTTAGACATGGATACTTCAATAATTATTATGATAATACTTGCCATTACACTACTTATCGCATCAATAATTGTTATTGTTTTAAAAAACAAAACAAAGAATATAGGTACAATTAGACAAAGAGCAAGCATTTCTAATGCAAAAGTAAAATTGGTAAAATCTTACTGTTCACCTAATGAAATGAGATTCGTAGAAGCAATTTTTCAAGCTCTGCCAAAAGATTTTATTGCATTCCCTTTTGTTCCTCTAGAAAAGGTGTTAGAGCCAACTGGCGACAGCAAAGTGGACTACAATATAGCGTCTTGCAAAGTATTAGATGTATGTGTTTTTTTACAAAAAACAATGGAACCAGTTCTTGCAATAGATTTATATTCATCAAGTCCAACTAGTCAGACACTCAAGCAAATTGATGAAGATGTTGTTAATTTACTGAAAAACGTACATCTTCCACTTATAAAAATTAGAATGCAAGATAACTATGATATCAATGTTTTAAAAAACGACCTTCTTAACGCAATGGATGATAAGATATTTGCTAAAATCAAAAAATAATCTAGAATAACTAGATTATTTTTTTTAGAAAGAACTATCTAAATCACTAATAAATTTTACCATATTATCTCTAATATTATTATTCTTATCTTCACTCATGCTCTCAATAGTAATTCGCAATACTGCTTCCGTTCCAGAAGGCCTAATTATTATTTTTGCACTATCTCTATATTTTGCCACTTCTTTCTCAATACATTGAACAAAAGTGGCATCATTACTATATTTAGT
>CAJOPQ010000012.1 GCA_905236445.1 uncultured Clostridia bacterium | reverse complement strand
TATCCTCTCAGCAGTCTTTTTGCCTATTCCTTTGATAGAAGCAATAAGTTTGACATCGCCAAAAACTATGGCATTAACAAGTTCAGGCACAGTTATGTAAGAAAGCATTTGGATTGCTGTTTTTGCCCCTATACCCGACACTGATATTAGAGATAAAAACATGTCTTTCTCTTGCTTGCTATAGAATCCAAATAATTGCATTGCATCTTCTCTAACATATAAATATGTGAATATTTTGGCTTCTTCTCCTACTTGGGGCGACTTGTTAACTGTATTTAGCGAAGCGAAAACTTCATATCCAATTCCATTATTATTGATAACCAACATATTTTCTTGTTTTTCTTCAATTATTCCTGTAATAAATGCGTACATAATATCTACCTACCTTATTTGTGTTTGACTCAAGAAAGTATTAGTTTGTGCGTGTGTCAATGCTACTGCCAATGCATCAGCTGCATCATCTGGCTTTGGAACAGAGTTAAGATTAAGAATTGCTTTTACCATATATTGTACTTGCTTTTTTTCTGCCCTACCATTGCCGGTTAGTGCCTGCTTAATCTGAAGTGGTGTGTATTCATATAGATTCTCAGTATAATTAGCTCCAGCGACAAGAAGCACTCCTCTGGCTTGTGCAACAGTGATTGCTGTTGTAACATTATTATTGAAGAACAGCTCTTCCATTGCTATTGCATCTGGTTTGTATTTCTCAATTAATTGCATAATTCCGGCATAGACTTGTTGCAATCTCTTTGGTGTTGGAGTATCTTTATGAGTTGTTATTACTCCATAGTCAATAACCTTAATATCATTTCCTTGTTTTTCTATTATCCCAAATCCAACAATCGCAATGCCCGGATCAATTCCTAAAATTATCATTACCAAAAAATCCTAATAATACCCTATGTAATCTTTATAAATGATATATAATTATGTAAAAAAAGTCAAACAAATTATCGTACATTTGTTTGACTTATTGTTTTACTTATAAAGATTCTTAAACTTATAACTATCTATGCTTATGTTAGCATTATTATAGGCTTGATTAATTACATTATTAACATAATTATTATAGTAGTCGTCAGTTTCAATCTTATCATAAATATATTCGAAGATTGTTTTATCGCTAGCAGTATTGACAGTGTATTTCAATAAGGTCTCGTAGTCTAGCGTGCTAATTGAGTTAGGCTCAACAATATTAGTTGCCATCTGACTATAGAACATAATATGAATTCCATATGTGCTAACTACTGGGCGAAGTAACACATCGCCTGCATTATAATCATTATATAACTCTCTAGCTCCTGCTACGAATTCATCAACATAGCTAGAACTTACACCTTCATTAATGTTGACAGCATAATAGAAATCTGTATTCATCATACCAGGATCATCGTTATATTTGTATATCATGTCTTCGAAATTTTTGGACTTAATCTTAACAATCTCTTTCTCAGATAAGATGTCTGTGTTATTAAGGTTGTTATTAGATACATAAGATTTGATATCATTCATTATTTCACTTATATAATCATTATGTTCCTCACCTTCCCACTCATAAGTAGATTTCGTGGTCATAATTATATTAAGCAAATCCTGATCATATTGCTTGTCTAATTGTGCTAGCATGTCTTCGTCGTTAGCAAAATTCTCTTTATCAGTTTTAAGTCTAGCATCAAGAGCTTTAATTAAGGCTTTCTGCTCCTCATTGAAATTAATCAAAATATGACTAACAACAATATATTCTTCTCCAGAATTGTCGTGGAAAAATACATAATCTGATGTATACTTGTTCATTGCCTCTCTGTAAGCATCAATGTTATATTCAAATTTCGTCTGTTGTGCAACATATTGATTGATATAATAATCAACTACCTTATCTGTTGTTATGTCTAGATTACTTTCGTACCAATATTGATACACTTCTAACATTTTGTTCTGACATGCACTAAGAATTGAATCCCTTTCTTGTTTCAAAATTACATCGTCTTGGTCGGTGCTTCTACTTTCGGATTTAGCAGTCTGTTGCAATGATTTAATTAACTTTTTGTATGCTTTTTCAGTCAATTTGCTATCGTAATTATTGGCAAGAGTGAAGTGTGTTGGAACATCTGTTTTGTCAAATAATTCGATGTCATCAAGTTTTCTTGTTATCTTATTAGTATCAGGATCAATAACAATCTTAGATTCATATTCACTCTTAGTTGCTCTAAGAGACTCTTTATCTTCGTGTGTTATTTCTGCTAGAAGATCATCATCTTCTAAGTCTTGTTCTACCAATTCATCAATTGTATCTTGAATACTCAAGAAAGCATTATATCTAATCTCAAGAGCATTAGCATTATTGCTAGAATATATATTATCTATCGTCTTATCCCAATCGTAATTATCTAAGTCAATAAATGAGAAATTATATATTTCGTCTTTAGTATCTTCATTTGCATACACTTCTGCAAGTTTGGTAGCAATACTGTCAAATAATAATGTCTTTTGAATTTGATAATTCAGCGAATCATTAATGCATGCTTCCATAGTGGTATAATAACCCTGATTAAATCTAGAATAGCCATATGTTTTAAATGCATCATTAAGATCTGCCATTGTAACTTCTAGTTTCTTATCATTATAGTAGTATGTTGCAACGACCTGACTATAATATGCAGAACTATCTGTCTGTACTAAATTACATGCAGTAAATGTAAACATTGACAGAATCAAAATAATTGCACAAATAATTGTTGATAAATATTTTTTTACTAAGCTCATACTTTTTCCTTTATTTAAGTTATTTATCGAAATTTATACAATTCGAACTAACTACACTAGTATATATAATTTAAAAAATTTTAGCAACTAATATAATGAATTATTAGCCAAAATTTTAATTTTTTATACAGTTAAGATGCCTATTACATAGTCTAAGGCACTATCATAATCAATATTAGTCAATTTTATCATTAAGCAACTGTTATTCTCAATAACTGTGTGATCATTAATAAGTTTGGCTAGCGAATCAACTTTGACATCTTTATCGAATTCAATATGACAGTCATTATATTTTAGCACAAACTTAACTGCACCATAATTATATAGCATATTTTTGATATACGAGAACTTGCACAAATTTATCAAAGAGTCTGGAACAACGTCGTAGATTTCACCAATTGTTGCGACTGTATTGTTATATTGTTCGCTATTGGAAATTTGCGATATTCTAGAATATAAGGACATTTTTTGATTTGCATTGAAATTACTACTTGGCGGAATATTAATAGCAAGATCAGTCTCTATCTTAATCTCTGTAAATAATTTGTTGTTAATTGAATTCGTCTTTAATTCATCAATTGCATTATTCAAAATCGCTAAGTACATTGCATAACCAATTTTGGATAAATGACCATGTTGCTCACTTCCAAAAATGTTGCCAGCTCCTCTTAACTCCATGTCTCTCATGGAAACTTTGAAACCACTTCCCATAGCAGTATATTCACTTATCGCTTTCAATCGTTTGTAAGCAATATCGGTCAGAACTCCTTTGTACATAAAATAAGCATAAGATTCCCTAGAGCCTCTACCTACCCTGCCTTTCAATTGATATAGTTGCGACAAACCCAATTTGTCCGACTCTAATATAATTAAAGTATTAGCATTAGGCAGATCAATGCCATTTTCTATTAAAGTAGTAGAAATAAGAATTTGAGTTTTGCCTGAGTATAGTTTTAGGATCTTATCTTCCAACACAATTGGAGACATTTGGCCGTGTGCTACATCAATAACATATTGATGATTGGTAATTTTATCAATTGCGTCTGCAACATGTTCAATGTCCTCAACGCGATTATGAATTATTAAGACTTGTCCATCACGAGCTAATTCTTTCTCTATTGCAAGTCTGATAGATAAATCGCTATATTCCGTTACACTTACTTGTGTAGGAAGTTTGCTTGCTGGTGGAGTAGATATTGTAGATATATCTCTTATTCCAGTAAGTGACATATTAAGTGTTCTTGGAATAGGAGTAGCACTTAGAGTAAGAACATTAATGTCGCTTTTTAATTTTTTCAGTTGTTCTTTGTGTTCTACACCAAATTTCTGTTCTTCGTCTATTATTAGAAGGCCTAAATTTTTAAATTGAATGTCTTTATTTAACAACTTATGTGTTCCAACTACCAAGTTCATTTTGCCACTATTAATTGCTTCAATACTAGATTGTAATTCTTTTGTAGTTTTAAGTCTATTAATACAACATATATTAATTCCAAAGTCTTTCATTCTACTGACGCAAGTGTTGTAATGTTGTTCTGACAGAATTGTTGTTGGACAAATTATTGCAACGGACTTGCCTGCAAGTATTGTTTTGAATGCAATTCTTAAGGCTACCTCTGTCTTGCCAAAACCAACATCACCACAGATAAGTCTATCGATCAATTTGCCATTGCACATTTCTTGTTTTATCTCATTGATTGCATTCTCTTGATCACTGGATAATGTGTACGGAAAAGAATCTTCAAATAGTTTTTGGATTTCATCGTCTTCAGGATATTTGTATCCACTACTCTCTTGCCTTTTTCTATATATAGCAATTAAGTCTTGTGCTATATCCTTAGCATATGATTTCATATGTTCTTTTTCTTTTCTAAACTCAACACCACCAAGTTTGTTAAGTGGTGGGTTATCACTATCGCCAATATATTTTGTAATACTATCTATATTTTCAATAGGCAGATATAGTTTGTCATCATGCTTATATTCTATTACTATATATTCTTTCTTAATGTCTTTAGTAAGACTAAGAGTCTCAATTCCTACACATCTGCCTATGCCATGAATTTTGTGGACTACGTAATCATTTTCCTTAGGCAATTCTACTTCTGTCAAAACATTGGCAGAATCTATAATTTTCTTATTCTTTGTAACAACTTTATCGTGCTTGCCAATACTATTGCTTCCAATAACTGCAATTCTTTCGTCATAGAAATTAAAAGAATTATGATATTTTCTATTAATAATGTTAATAGATCCTGTTTGGACAAATTGCATACTTTTTGCAACGTTATAATATATTCTCGCATAGTCTAATCTACTAAGCAAAGTTTCCATATTATCTTCTACATAGACAATAACTGTGTATTGCAATTTTATCAAATTCTGTAAATCAATAATTAATGACTGATAATTCTCGCCATAAGTAATGTTGGGCATACATTTAAAAGTAAATACAACATTTGGATTAAATATTCTATTGGCATTGTTAATATAATGAATCGCTATTTGACATTTGTTTGTTACACATGTCAAATGAGACAATGACAAAGGATTATTATGCAATTTAGTTAGCAACTTTTCTTTTTTACCATCTGTAATTTTATCATTATATCTTTCAATAATAGCTTTAGACTCATCACAAATTGCTTTGACATCACTGTATATTATTACAAAGTTGTCTGGCAACTCATTGATTAGACAGCTGAAGTCTCTTTCATCAAAACACTGAAACCATAACGAATTATATCTATTAT
>CAJOPQ010000011.1 GCA_905236445.1 uncultured Clostridia bacterium | reverse complement strand
GTCTATCAAAAGGTTCTCTTCTATAATATACATAAGTACCTATTCCATACTCTTCTGTCTCGCCATGCTCATGATCATGATGGTGATGATGCTCGTGATGATGATCTTCATGTTCGTCTTCTTCGTCATCATCGTCATCGTCTTCATCTACATCTTTTTCAAGTTCTTGAATCCAACCAGCAGAAGTAAGAGCCTTCTCGAAATCGAATGCGTTCGTATCTAGTATCTCGTTCAAAGCAACATCACAGTAATCAGTCTCTATAATCTTAGCACTTGGTTGTAATTTCTTAATAACTGTCTTTACTCTATTAAGGTCGTCTTGTGAAACATCGCTCACTTTGTTAAGAATCAATATATCACAGAATTCAATTTGTTGAATAACAAGATTCTCAATATCTTCATCGTCTACTTTGTCCTTATCCAAAGACTCGCCACAACCAAATTCTTTAGACATACGGATTGCATCTACTACTGATACAACAGCATCAAGTTTACATATTTCACTATGGAACATATTGGTTAAATTTTCTCGTAAAAATTCCAAAGTTTGTGCAATAGGAATTGGCTCACATATTCCACTAGCCTCTATCACAATATGGTCAAACTTATTTTGCTTAATAATTTCGGCTACTTGTTCTATCAAATCTTGTTTCAATGTACAACAAATACAGCCATTTGACAAAGCTACTAAACTTTCTTCCTTCTTATTAACGATGCCACCCTTTTCAATAAGCTGAGCATCAATATTTACTTCACCAATATCATTAACAATAACTGCTATTTTATAATTCTCAGAATTTTTCAATAGATTATTTAAAAGTGTCGTTTTACCACTACCCAAATATCCAGTAACTAATGTTATAGGTACGCATTTCTTCATTTTCCGTATCTCCTTATATTTTTTCATTCAAAAAGCCAAATTTAATTTGGCTTATCTAATTATATTTTATTCTTCTTCATAATTATCGACATTATAATAAACTTCTTGAACATCATCATTGTCTTCAAGTGCATTTATTAATTTGCCGAAACTACCTAATTTATCTTCTGGAATAGAAATATAGTTATTTGGAATCATTTCTACTCCAAAATGCTCTATTTGAATATTGTTAGCTTCTAATGAATCTTTTACACTATCTAAAGAATCAGCGTTAGTATAAATTGTAAAACAATCATCATCGATTTCAACATCGTCTGCACCGGCCTCTATTGCATACATCATCATATCGTCATCTGTTATGCCAGTACCTTTAGCAACAATTAAGACACCTTTTCTGTTGAACATATAAGACACACAACCTGTGGAGCCAAGACTACCACCGAATTTATCAAAATAATGTCTAACATCTGATGCAGTCCTATTCTTGTTGTCGGTTAGGCAATAGACAATTACAGCACTTCCTGCTGGACCGTATCCCTCGTATGTAATAGACTCATAATTTACTGAGCCCATTTCACCAGACGCTTTCTTAATAACTCTATTAATATTATCGCTAGGCATATTAGCAGCCTTAGCTTTTTGAATTAAGTTTTTTAATCTTGGATTACTGTTAGGATCAGTTCCACCAAGTTTTACAGCAACAGCTATTTCTCTTCCAATTTTGGTAAAAACTTTTGCGTTAGCTGCATCGTTTTTCTCTTTTGTATGTTTTATTGTACTCCACTTATTATGTCCAGACATATTTCCCCCATATATTATTTATTGTAATTATACATTATTATTCCAGCAGAAACACTAGCGTTAAGACTCTCAACACCATTTTGCATTGGAATACAAACGGTCTTAGTGGCCAATTTCCTTAAATCTTTGGAAACACCATTGCCCTCGTTCCCGATTATTATACCAAATTTTGCTTTGCTTGGTCTACTATTTTTGATATCATTTCCATTCATATCACAACAAATTAGATCAACATCTCCAGATTCAAGCAAATGAACAATGTCGTCAATGTCAACTTTTGTTATATTAACTTTAAAATTATTTCCCATACTGGCACGAGTAACTTTGTTAGAATAAGCGTAACAACAATTGATATCTAGTATTTGCGTATAACCAAACGCAACAGCACTACGAATTATTGCCCCATAATTAGCAGGATCTTGTATATTGTCCAAAACAATAAATTTATCCATACAGATACCTTTCTTATTTGGAATTTTTACTATTGCAAATACACCAGTAGTACTCTCAGTCTGTGCTAAATATTTGGCTACGGTATCAGATATCTGATAAATCTTAGCCTCGGTAACAACATCAATATCGTCTAGATTGGTTGTAAAAACTGTCTCAACCTCTATACAACGGTTATCTAATAGTTCTTTAATAATTTTAGGACTCTCAACAAGTGTCTTTCCTTCACTACTACTAAAAGAACGATCTTGTAATTTCTTAGCATATTTAATTAACTTATTATCTCTACTTACTATAATCATGTATTACTTACCTTTATAATACAAAAAACAACATAAAATATATTATGTTGCTTTTCATTGTTTTAATCTACAATTATGCATTCTTTAATGCTTTCTTAGCAGAAGCAACCAATTCAGCAAAAGCTTTCTCATCAGTTGCTGCAAGATCAGCAAGAACTTTTCTATTAAGATTGATATTAGCTACTTTTAGACCATGCATAAATTGGCTATAAGACATATCATTCATTCTGCAACCTGCATTGATTCTTGCAATCCATAGTTGTCTGAAATCTCTTTTCTTAAGTCTTCTACCAACATAAGCATATTGGCCACTCTTCATAACTGCTTGGTTAGCTACTCTATATAGTTTACTTCTAGATCCCCAGTAACCTTTAGCAGATTTCAAAACTTTTCTTCTTTTCTTTAATGCGTTTACTGCTCTTTTAACTCTCATGTATCTTCCCTCCTATACTAGCAAGTTATTAACCTACCAATAATCCTTTTACATTTTTAGAATCAGCTTTTGATACATAAGTAGCTTTTCTCAAACCTCTCTTACGATCTTGTGATTTCTTAGTTAGAATATGTCTTCTATTCTGTTTGTTTCTTTTGATTACTCCAGATTTCTTAAGAGTAAATCTCTTCTTTGCACCTGAATGTGTTTTTTGCTTAGGCATAATTTTCTCCTTTTTTGTATTTTATATTTATTTTTTTGTATTGTTTGGTGTAAGAATCATAATAATCTGTCTACCATTAATCTCTGGTTTCCCAGTCATAACACACACGTCTTTAAGTAATTCGTAGAATTTCTCCATAATAGGAATACCCATCTGAGGATTGGCTAATTGCCTACCAAACATTCTAAGAGTTACCTTAACTTTGTCACCTGCTTCCAAGAATTTTCTAACATTTTTTGCTTTAAAAGCAAGGTCGTTATCGGCGATATTCATGCTAAGTTGCATACCTTTAACTTCGGCAACTTTCTGTTTCTTTTTGGCTTCTTTTTCCCTTTTTATCGTATCGAACCTATGCTTGCCATAGTCCATAATACGACATACTGGTGGGTTGGCTGTTGGAGAAATTAATACTAGGTCAAGACCTGCTTCCTCCGCTTTTTCCATAGCCTCTTTGGTGCTAACAACGCCAAATTGAGTACCATCTTCTCCTATCAATCTTACAGATTCGACTGTTATTTGTTCATTAATAGATAAATCTTTAATGGCCTTATACCTCCAATATATTTTAATTAAAAAAGTGGACCTAACGCCCACTCTCAACTTTACTAAAAAAACCTTATAAATCAAATTTTTTTAATAAACCACGACTGAATAACAATTATGTTTTCGCCGGGTGAGAAGTGAACTTCTACTTTTTTGAACACATCAATTATATCAGTCATTATAATATTTGTCAACACTTTTTTCAACAATTTTTATATCATCCAATCAATAAATAATCCAAAACCTTTCGTTGCATCATTTAGAAAAACATGAGTTACTGCGCCAACCAATTTGCCATCTTGAATAATTGGACTTCCACTCATTCCTTGTACTATTCCACCTGTTGTTCGCAGCAGCTCTGGATCGGTTATTTTTATTACCATGCTTCTATTATTGCTTCGTCCTTGATAGTTTGTTTTGATTATATCAATGTCATACTCTTTAACCGTAGTTCCAGACACACAAGAAAGGATTTTTGCTTTGCCCGGCTTTACAGTATTTGTTCCACCAACTTTCATCAACTTCATATCTTGGGTATAATCTGCAATATTGAATATAGTTCCAAATGCGCCATTCTCTGTATTCTTATTCAGCGTTCCTATACTGTTGTCACCTACATTGAATGCCCCCAGTAACTGCCCTGCTTGTCCTACGGATCCAATCTTAACTCCTACAACATTACAATCATACACCGATCCACCAGTTATATCTAATGGCGTTCCTGTATTATCTAGACTGATTGCATGCCCTAGTGCTCCATAATTAGCATCAGTATCAACATAGGTAATTGTGCCCACACCCATAGCATCTTCTTTGAGCCACAAACCCAACTTAAAAGAGTTAGTTTGAATGTCAAATACAGGAGTTATGCTAGTTATCGAAGTGTTTCCACTCCTAACATAAGTTAATTCTATAGCTTCCCCATTACTCGAATTAACAATATTGAGCATATCGTCCATTGTTACAATATCCTTGCCATTAATGGCAATAATAACATCGCCAACTTCTAATGTCGTACTCTCCATGGGGCACACTCGTCCCTCTCTAGTTAAAATGTAATTACAGCCTACAACAATTAGTCCTCTAGTATTTACAACAAAACCTAGTGCTTTGCCACCAGCATATACTTCGTTATTAATTACACTTACTTTTAGATTTTTAATGTTAAACAGATTAAATAATTTATATTTTATAGCATACTCGTTTAATTTATCATCGACTTCACTAGTAGAACATTGCTCTACAATTTTATCAAATATAAATGAATTAGATGACATCAGTTTGTTAAACTCATCTTCAGTCAAAATTATTGAATCTGTGAAAAATAGATTAAATGGAATAGATATAAGTATAACAATTGTAATAATAGAAATAATTAAAAATAAAATTATTCGTTTAGTCTTCATACACACTCCTATTAACCCTAAAACAGTATTAGTGTGTGCAGTTTTCTTAAAATTACTTGCCTTTGTACATAAAAAAAGCAACAAGCAAGACGCTTTGCGTCTAAAACTCATGCTTTTTTACTAAGATATATTTTCTTATTGCCTCCACTGTCAAATAAATAATATTAATTTATATAATAACAAAATTATTAAAAAAAATACTTGCCACAACATGACAAGTAATTTTTTGAAACAAAGTAACTAGAAATTTTATGATTGCTTTTTTGTATAATTGTTGCGTTTTGTAGGTCGTTTCTTCTTTCTTGACTGAGCGCTATTATTAACAGTCTTAGTCAATTGCTTGATATAGCATCTTCTTCGCTTGTGGAACTGCCTATCATAACTATTGAACTGATTCATAATAGTAACGTTATCTTCTAACTGAAGAAGACTCTCACAATATTCAATTTTGTCTTCTATGAAATTATTAAGTATCTTATTAAAAATAAACGATGTAACACCCTTGTCTCTATATTCTTGATCAACTGCAAATAATGCAAAATCGCATATCTTTGGATGTTTTAATTCTCTAAGAAGACCAAATATATGAGGATTGAATAATCGTCCATTCATTTTCTTGATTGAGTTGGAAAAATTAGGGAAAGCAAGTCCAAATCCTACAAGTTTATCTTCTGCATTAACAACCAAACACAAGTATCTAGTATTAACAGCCAATTTAAATTGACCTACGAATTGTGCTTGCAACTTTTCGTTTATTTCTACAACACCATATAATGGGCCATAACAATCGTTGATAAGTCTAAAAATCTGATCTTTGTATTGATCTATCATCTTAGACTTGCTCTTAAATTTTACTTCTCTAAGACCATAACGTTGCGCGACTTTCTCAGATATTCTACCAATTCTCTCATCTATTTTGTCTGGAATAAATATTTTATATTCCAACCAATCGACATCCTTAGTATAGCCAAGTTTGTCTAAATGTTCCTTATAATAAGGATAATAATAATTTTCTTCAAAAGTAGACATTTGGTCAAAACCTTCGATAAGCAAGCCCTCTCGTTCCAAATCGTTAAAGCCAAGTGGGCCGTGAACTGCCTCCATTTTTTTGGACTTTGCCCACTTCTCTACAGCCTCAAATAGAGCTTTTGACACTTCTATATCATCTACAAAATCTACACGAGAAAATCTTACAAGTTTTTTACCAGTTTTTGCATTACTTGCTTTCTGTAAAATACCAGCAATTCTCCCAACCACTTTACCATCTTTGTATGCAAGATAATATACGGCCTCACAGTCATCAAAATTGGCATTTTTCTTCGGATTGAAAATTTTTAACTCATCTGAAACAATTGGAGGCACGAAATATGGACAGTCTTTGTATAAATCTAGTTGAAATTGAACAAAGATTTTTTGCTGTTTTTTTGTTTTGACTTCTTCAATATTAACCATAATAATTCACCTTGGGTAAATATACATTTACTGTTTTTTATTTTAAACTTAACTTATATTATTTGTCAAATGTTTTTCAAAAAATATGTCGTATATGTTAGATTATCAACTGTTGACCTACGAACAACCTCTCCGATTTTAATCCATTTACTTCGATTAAGCTCCTCTTGTCTATCTTAAATTTCTGGCAAATTTTGTCAATGGTATCTAGTGGTTGGACTATATAATTGTTGTCTAAGTGTACCTTCTTAACTATAATATTATTCTTGAACACATCTTCTATTTGGAGATTGAATCCCCTATCTTTTAGTTCGTCATATGTTGTATTATCGTCAACAACAACTACTGTGTCTTTGGGGAAATTTTTGATATATACTATTCCATCATCTTCGTTATCATTACTTAAGACTTTTGCGTCAAGTCCACAATATACATTTTTTAACATATTATCGTTATCACTTAGCAATTCATTCTTGTATATCAATTTTAATTTGTACATAATGTCGCTCCTTTAAATATTTGTATGTACAACAATTCCAAATAATGTTCTAATAGTCGTAAATTTCTTAATACAATATTACATATGTACAACATAAGGAGACAACGGACATCAAATCATTAATTAAATCAGTATTCATAATCACTATATTTAGTGTTGCTACACGACTGTTAGGTTTTGTATACAAAATCGTTTTATCTAGATATTTGACTACAGAAATGCTTGGGATATATCAGATATCTCTAAGTGTATTTATGGTGATTGCAACTATCATTGCAAGTGGAATAGCAATAACAATCTCTAGAATGGTTTCAATAAATCATAGCAAGCAACAAGAAATTAATAACAGCAAACTTATATTCTCTAGTTTGATACTAACTACAGCACTTGCAATAATACTAGTTCTGCTAATTATACTGTGCAAAATACCTTTGGAAAATTTACTATCTAGTACAGACAGTTATGACATTCTTATTCTAATGATTCCAGCCATAATAGCACTTGGAATATACACCCCATTCAAATCTTATTTACTGGGAAGAGAGATGTATGCAGAAAGCAGCATAGTTGAGTTAATAGAACAAATATTAAAAATAGTAATATTTATAATCATGCTATTGTTTGCATCAAAGTTCTCAAAGCTATATGCACCTGTTATCGCTATGAGCATTGCAGCTATCATAAGCACAGTTATTGGGATAATTATATATTTTCAAAAAGGTGGCAAAGTCAAAATTGCCAAACCATCACTTAAACCACTCATTACCAAAAGCACACCAATAACGCTTGTCAGAGTGTTGTCTAGTTTGACTATGCCACTTATTACAATTATAATACCAATCCTTCTTATGCAGATAGGCTATAGCAACGAAAGTGCTCTCTCAGAACTAGGAGTTGCATCTGGAATGACAATGCCACTACTTAGTATTCCAGCAACAATTACAGGTGCTCTATCTGTTGCATTAGTTCCTCAGATAACAACATTATATGAGAATAAAGAACACACTACAATCAATTACAACATCGAAGCATCACTCAAATTTACGATTATTATATCAGCATTATTTGTTCCAATATTTGCATCTATGGGACAATTAATTTGTCAATTCGTATTTAATAATAATTACGCAGGAATACTACTCGCAAAATCCTGTTGGATAATGATACCTTTGGGCCTAAATCAAATAACAACAACCATTCTTAACTCAATGGGACGCGAAAAATCAACTTTTGCATTCTACATAATAAGTAGCATAATTATGGTAGCAATTGTAATAATTTTGACAAAATATATAGGTATATTGTCAATAACATATGCGATTGGCGTTAGCAATATAATTCTGTGCATAATGAATATTGTTAAAATAAAACAATTATTGAAGAGTAAATATGGTTTGATTAGATTACTAATCTGGATTACAATAATTTGCCTTGCTGTGACCGTATTAGATATATTTATATCCAATCTATTAAGTAGAATTGTTCCAACTGTATTCAACCTCATTATTTCATGTTCAATATCCTGTATAGCATTCTTGCTACTGAGTCTTGCTTTCAACCTAATAAATATTAATTGGTTTAAAGAACAAATGTTAAAAAAATTTAGTAATCATAAGTTTAAAAAAAAACTTATTGTAAATAAATAAAACATGACATTTACATTAATTGCAAGAAGCATAATAATTTATTGTATAGTATTATTCTTATTAAGGATTATGGGCAAAAGACAGATAGGAGAAATGCAACCATATGAATTTGTAATAACACTAATTATTGCAGATTTGGCGACGGTTCCTATGTCGGATACTGCCCTACCTCTTATGCACGGTATCATACCACTGCTCACACTTGTCTGTGTGCATTATGTTTTCACATTCATAGAAAGAAAATCTGTCGCACTAAGAAAAATACTTAACGGCAAGCCAATAATCTTGATAGATCCAGCTGGCGTTAACTATAACAATCTTAAATTATGCAATATGAATTTTAATGATTTGCAAGAGAGTCTTAGAACTGCAGGCTACTTCAATCTAGATGAGATATTGTATGCAATTATACAAACTAATGGCACGCTTACAGTTCTGCCAAAAGCCGAATTTGCACCACTTACAGCTTCGAGTATTGGCAAAAGCATAGAACCGTCAAGTCTTCCAATTATTATGGTGGCAGAAGGTAAACTTATGGAAGAAAATACTAAACTTGCCCAAATTGATGAAAAATTTTTGCTAAACAATCTCAAAGATTATGGTGTTAAAAAAATAAAAGATATATTGCTACTAACTCTTAATTCTGAAGGTAAAGTATATATGCAAAAATATAATAGCAAGGCTGTTATATTGGATATAAATTATCACGGAGAGTGGTAATATGAAAAAAGCAATAATTATTCTTGTTATAGCAATTTTCTTACTATCGTTAGGTATTTTCGAAGTTATATCTGTAGGCAATATTTTAGATACTATCAAAATTAGTGTTGATGAAATAGCGCCAAAATACGAAGATAGCAAAGATGATATAACATACCTTGCTGACGATGTAAAAAAAATTGGAGATTATTGGAAAAGTAATGAGTATGCACTGTGTCTAATATTTAACAACAAAGATTTGAGTCTTACAACTGATAGTATTAATAGATTATTTGCATTTACGAAAAATAATGATTATAACAATGCCTATGCCGAAATACAACAACTCAAAAGTATTGTAGACAAAAATTCAGACATTATGGGATTTAATTTCCAAAACGTAATGTAAAAAAGGAGCGATAGATTATTCTATCGCTCCTTTTATCTTTTTATATTAACAGCAATAAGTCCTGAGATTGCACCTATAATGCCATCAAAAATAAGATCTGTTAAATTAGTTAGACCGATTGTTAATGTTGTACTCAACAATGAAAAGACCAAATATGATATCAAAGCAAAAAGCAGACCAATAACTAAACCTTTTAATAATCCTTTATTAGAGCCTTTGAGTGCGATAATTACTCCAAGCAATAGACTAACACCCTTTATGACTTGATTTATTGGCATAATTGCACCATCTGAAATATTAGTAAATCTAATAATAACTGCGAAAATAATAATAAAGATCATAGAAAAAATAAGCGCAAATATAGTTCCTTTAGTAATTTCTAATATCCAACTAGAATTGTTTAATTTTTTTGTTTTCTCCATTTTCCCTCCATAGAATATATTCAAAATTCTAGAAGATTATATGAAATACAGCAAAGCATAATTACAAAAAATGCAACTTACAACAAGAAAACTTGTCGAAAAAAGCATTAACTAAGTTAGACCTTAATTAATGCTTTATAATTTATTTAAATAATTTCTAAGTTTTTCGAGAAAGTTTTCTTAAATTCGCTAGCAAAAAGCATTGAATAT
>CAJOPQ010000010.1 GCA_905236445.1 uncultured Clostridia bacterium | reverse complement strand
TGATGTTAATAAATTTGCCGATACCCTTGATAACACAAAGGCGAAAGATGCCATGAAGTATGAGATCAAGTTCTTCAAAAACATAATCACAATAGAAGAAATTTTTGATCAAATTCAAAAATTAAAAGATGATACTCAGTTCAAAAACTTTGCTAAAACCATAAAGAAAAATCTTACACACATACTCTATATACCAAAAGAGCTAGAAGATTATTATAGAACAAAAGCACAGTCTTTAGACAAAAAGTATCAAGAATTTGTCAATTTCTTGATAACTTATGGCAGAACACATGAAAATTTTCCTAACTTCAAGCTATATTATGAAGATGTGTTAGATGTATTCTATGACAAAGTAATGGCTAAGATACGCAAATACGCCGATCAAGTGAGACAGCCGGTTAAGCTTAAGTATATTAATGAATATGAAGTAAGCACAGCACTAAATGAATTAACGAAAACAATTAATAGCAATCCAGCAACAACGACTCTTTGGGGAGATTCAACCAATATTTCTTATGAATTGAAATATAACAATATTGCAGGTTTTGGCAAATTTAGAAGCAAGCTTACGTCTGGTGTAGACAACACATTTACAGTTAACGCACCTGATCACAAAATAAGTGTACAAGAACTGCATAATCAATATTTTACTAATGTGTATCCTGGATATGGCAACTTTGTAGAGACTCAATTCGCAGACACGACTAATAGAAATATTGACTTCGGTGCAAACTTTGTTATAAATGGTTGGGCAACATTTGCAGCATGGCATATTATCCCAAGCACATACACCACTTCATTAAAAGTCACCAATTCTAAGATTATCAAAAAGTTGTTAGATCGACCTAGCAAGCATATGTACAGCCAATTGTATATGCTGTTAATTAATACTTTTGATAAAGACACAGCCATAAAGATTTTTGCACAAATTACACAGCTTCCCGGAAAATTTGAAAGCAGATTCTTAGGTGCAATAGCCACGGAAATAGTTATCGATCTTAATTATGCAATGAATCCAAAAAATTATCTTGCTAGATTACAAGATGTAGACATAACCAACTTCTTTACCCCTCTAAAGAAGTTAAAATGATATGAGAATAATTTTTAACTACAAGACTTATGCGAATTAATGTATAAGTCTTTTTTCACACTTTGTGTGTGTCTTGCATACATAACACAAAAAAATAAATATATAGGAGATAATATGACATATACAGAATTTCAAGATATGATCAATTCGTTTGGAGATATAGATGGATTAGACGAAGGAATAGTCGGTTATAGTACTTTTGGCGAGCCAATTAAATTTTTCCATTATGGAGATTACTCTAATAATCAAATTATCATTGAGGCAAGCATACATGCAAGAGAGTATCTATCGGGTTTAGTTGTTGCAGAACAAGCCAGATATTTAGCAATCAATAATATTGAAATAGTTGGTGGAATATATTTCATACCATGTTCCAATCCAGATGGTGTAAGATTGGTGCTAGATGGAATAACTGATTATTACTGCCCAAAGTTGCAAGAAATTCTGCTTGATATCAATAACGGAAGTGATGACTTCAGTCAATGGAAAGCAAACGGACTTGGCGTTGATATAAATGTGAATTTTGATGCTCTGTGGTCAGGAGGCAGTCAGAATGTATTCTGTGTTGCGCCAAGTAATTTCGTAGGATACTATCCTAATAGCGAGAGAGAGGTATTAGCGCTAATTGATTTTACTAACAAAATTCGACCAGCCTTAACATTGTCATATCACACCAAGGGCGAAGTAATATACTATGGTTTCGAAGTACTAAGTCCAGACAGATTAGAGCGAGATAGAATTATTGGAGAGCAATTAGCCACTGTCACTGGATATGAGCTTGTTAGAACTGTGGCATCTACAGGAGGATATTCTGACTGGGTGTCTCAACACCTGCAAATGCCAGCATTTACAATAGAGGTAGGAAATGCAAATATCCCCCACCCAATTGGAATTGAATATCTTGACGAAATATTTGAAGCCAACAAAGACGTTCCTATAACTGCCCTCAATGCCACATACGAAATATTATAACAGCCCTTCTAAAATTCACCCTTGACAAAATGATAAAGTATAGTATACTTAAGTACAGTGTATTAGATGAATAGATAAGGAAAAGAATATGTACAAAATTATGGATAATGAACAAATCACCGTAGATCAAGTATCAACAATGTCAGAAGAACAACTTCAAGAATATCTCCGACCATTAACGCAGAACTCCAGTAATTTTTCCTTTGTTCAGAATGGTAAAGAATATTTCGTAATTAATAATGCAAGTGATCCCGTCAAGGCAGATGAGGAAATAATTGAAGGCATCTTCAATTGGCAAGATATGACATTCGCCGACAAGCGAGATTATACTAGGCGAGTTCTTTCGTCTTTGATGTCATATTGTGGTGTGTCAAAAATATATTTACATTTTAATTCCGAACACAGCGAAAACTTTGGTGCATTTCAAGGTAACAGTATACATTTGTCCGAAAAAATTTTGTTTATACAATCAACACCTTATTTGTTGTTAGAAACCTGTGCACACGAATTAACTCATTATTGTCAACAATTGACCAACCTAAGAGCAAAAAAAGATGATATTGATCCAAAATATTTCCCTGACAAACAATTGGCTTACAATGAGTTGTCCGATCCAAATTTTGCTCAACTTACTTACTCATCTAATTTGATGGAAGAAGACAGTAGAACAAGTGCATATTATTTCCTAATGAATTTGAAAGATGAGCTTAGAGCTTGCGAATCTTCGGAAAAAAGCAGGTATTTGTTAGCAGAGTTAGACAAGTATCTCATAGAGGCTGGAACAGAAATTATTGACGACTTAAGTGATAGAATATATCTCAAATCTCACAAACGTAGTCTTGACAGAGAAAATGCTGCTTTGGATTCTTGGAGCAAAGAATTTGTAGCAAAATTGGCATTGATTGGCGAAACATCAGATACAACAAACTTCAATAATTTTTTGAATAAAGACTATAATTACCGTGACTTAATGAAATATATATCAATTGCAACAGTTGAAGTAGATCAGTCAACTCATAGGAAATTGTTACAAACTCTTGCAAAACATAAGCGAATAGAGACAGTCTCAATTGTTAATGCACTAGGCTACAAAAACACTTATGACGAATTAAAGCAGGCTGGTGAAATACTTAAAGATGAAGTGGGTGAGGCATTATTTGTACCAATAATGTTAAAACTATTTAATCATATAGAACCAGATAAACTAAAAGAACTTGCCAGCGATCTACTGGGCGACAAAACTGCACAGATAGGGTTTGATGCTGTTCAGAAGCTTATGGACAACAAAATCAAACTATTATCTGGCAGTCTTGATATAGATGATGAATGTCCTTCTTCTGCCATAGAATATCAGTCACAATTATTGGAGAACATTTATCCAGAGGCATTAACTTCAGGAGAATATAGTTTCTGTAACGACTACATATCAAGTGTGTCCAAAGTTATTGCAGACAGCGATAGTGATAACAAATTGTTAGATACTATGATGTGGAGAAACGAAATAATAAGAGAAACAAGAAATTTAGAGTCTAACAAAAATATGGCCCTTTTTGAACTAAAGATATCAATTGATAGCAAGCCTAACACTTATACTGACAAAGAAGCAGTTCTGTGTTAAATTATGTAGAATAATGGTAAGTTGACTGTTCATATAATGTAGTGTTCGTTTGTTAAAGACGTACACTATATTTTTTTTTCAAAGGTATCACAACAATGTCATTTTTAATAATTTTTGTGCTTGCAATGGTGCAAGGAATTACAGAATTTCTTCCTATAAGTAGCAGTGGGCATCTTGTACTTCTATATAGAATATTTGGAATAGAAGACAATACTATCCTACTTAGCGTTATTCTACACTTGGCTACACTTCTTGCTGTGCTGTTATACTATCGCAAAGATATTGTAGAACTTGCCAAACACCCTCTATGCCCTACAAATATAAAAATTGTTATTACCACAATTGTGACTGGAACTATAGCATTGTTACTCAAAAGTAAAATCGAGACAGCATTTGGTGGAAGATTGCTTGGTGTAGGATTCATGGTAACTGCAATTATTCTTTTTGCGACAATGTTTATTCATTCTTCCAAATCCCCTTCTGTCAACATTACTCACACTAATATTTCTTATTCCAACGCCATCTTAATAGGCTTGGCTCAAGGATTAGCTTGTTTTCCTGCAATAAGTAGAAGTGGTTCTACTATTGCTTGTGGGCTTATTGAACATGAAAACAAAGAAGATATTACAAAGTTCAGTTTTCTTATATCTATACCCAT
>CAJOPQ010000009.1 GCA_905236445.1 uncultured Clostridia bacterium | reverse complement strand
TACAAAGAATATCACATCATCAAATAAAAACAAATTATTTTTATTGTCAAATAAATTTTATTTTGGAATATATATATGTTACAATTGGTAAAAAGGGTGAGTAAGAATGAAAGAAAAATTGGTGTTTATTTTTGCAATGCAAAGGGAAGCTGATATGGTTAGGTTGCCAGAAGATGACAATATTCGAAAAGAGATTGTTGGAATAAGTATGCTGGATAATCTGCCACAAGTATCGGAAGATGAGATTATTATCAATTTGGGCTATTGTGGATCGAATTCTATAAAAGTTGGAACTATTGTTGAACCATCGATTGCAACTGATTTGAGGACGGGGGCACAAATTAAATTGGATCATTTGTTTGACACGCCTACGACAGAATGTTTTACAAGTGATGAATTTGTTACGAAATCTACACAAGATGAGCCATGTGTATATGATATGGAACTATACAAGATTGCACAGTTGCCACACAAAGCACTGTACAGCCTCAAGATTGTAAGTGACAATTTAAATTTGGAAGATTGTGAGAAATACAATGATGAAACGGCGTGGGAGAAATGTTTAGAAATTCTAAATGATAAATTGAAAGATAAATTTGATATTGATATATTAAAAGCAAGCGAATAACATATCGCTTGCTTTTTTTAATCTAAATAGTATTTAATTGTTTTCTCTATCCAGTAGTCAAACTTAGTATGTTTGAAGCGTTGCTCGTATGGTTTGATTTTGGAATAAGTTATCATTCCGTCGCTTGCATCATGATATATGTCTACAAACAAATAATCATATTCGTCAAATTTCATATTGTCTAGAAATTCATAAGCATCTTGACATATTATATTAATTTTGTCTGCATGATCAAATTGGGGTAAAATATATTTTTTGAAAAGCGTAATTATATTCTGATCTTTCTCAACTATGGTTACTTTGTTAACCGTGTCTTTGTTGGAACACATGTATGCAAAATATCCAAGACCTAATCCAAAAGTAACCACTTTGCCAGAAGCTCTTAAAATAGGTTCTTTCATAGTGTTAATCTCATTTGGAGTAACACTCATCCATAATCTTCCTCTTTGATACACAGCAGGATATCTAAATGTCTTATTAAAGAATGCTAGATTTGGAATCACTCTTCCATCTTCTTTGTATATGAAGTCATCTTGAACAAATAGTTCATATGGTGAGTATGTTGCATATCTCAAAGACCATTCATTATAATTAATTGAGTTAAATTGTATATTTTGATAATATTTATCTTGAATATAATCTTCTTGATTAATTGCATGTAACATATCGTGAAAATATAGATCAACAAACTTTTTGTCTTGAATATCGAAATAGTTAATTAATAGCAATTTGTATGCTTCAATCTCTGATACACCACAGGCAGTTACTTGATCTATTTGCTCTTTTGTAATCAACTTCTCATATTTATTAAGATATAAACTTGCGAAATCTAAAATATCGCTATTGTACTTTTCTATTAATTTATTCATATATTTTTTGTCTCAAATGTTATAATAATTGTCATTAACATACACAATATTGTCATTTACTTTCTTTTCGCTTGATTTTGCTCATATGTATAAGATGATAAGCACATATCATATAAGTTTCGTTTTGCTTGCCAGCCTAACTCTTGTAATGCTTTATCGGGACATGCATAGCATTCCTTGACATCGCCTTCACGCCTAGGGGCAAATGCATATTTTACTTTGTTCTCACAGACTTTATTGTATGTGTTAACAACGTCTAGTACGCTGTATCCAGTGCCTGTTCCCAAATTATATATTTTAAGACCACATTTCTCATTCAATTTGTTAACAGCTGCAAGATGACCTTCTGCAAGATCGCAAATATGGATATAGTCTCTTATGCAAGTACCGTCTTTTGTATCATAATCATTTCCGAAGACATGAAGTTCGTCCAGTTTTCCACATGCAACTTTTGCAACAAATGGCATTAAGTTATTTGGAATGCCTTTTGGATTTTCACCAATTATTCCACTATCATGTGCGCCAACTGGATTAAAGTATCGTAATATTACAATATTCATTGATTTGTTGGCATTATAATAATCTTTAAGTATTTCTTCGATAAACAACTTTGTTCTACCATATGGATTAGTTGCAGAAGTAGGACAATCTTCTGTTAGTGGCATAGGGTTGCTTGCGCCATATACTGTAGCTGAAGAACTGAAAACTAAATTATTAACATTGTAATCTTTCATGACTTTAAGTAGATTAATTGTTCCACAAATATTATTCTCATAATATTCCAAAGGTTTGCTTACACTTTCGCCAACTGCTTTTAATCCTGCAAAGTGAATAACAGCATCTACAGTGTTGTCTTCAAATATTTGTCTAATTGCTTTTTCTTTTCTAAGGTCTGCTTTGTAGAAAATAACTTCTTGTTGAGTAATTCTTTCAATCTTGTCTTTTACACTTCTTTCACTGTTAGATAAATTGTCAACAATGATTACTTCATGTCCAGCTTTGATAAGTTCTACAGCAGTATGAGAGCCTATATATCCTAGTCCACCTGTTAATAATATTTTCATAACCAACTCCTTATATGTTATTACAAATAATTTATTAAATTTTTCAAAAAAAGTCAACTTTTAAGTTGGTATTTTAATTACACAAATTGAACATTGGTTATCTAAAAATATGGCTTTGCCTATCTTTCAGCATAATATTTTGAAAGCCTTATATTAAATAAAGTTTTTTTTGTTTGAATATTTACAAAAAAATGCTAACATTTTGTATACAATTTTGAGGAAATGAGAATGGACGATATTGAGAAGTTTCTAGATATAGACACAAAAACGGCACAAATAATTAAAAACCTATATGATTATGCTGAGACGTTAAATAATAAAGTTATGTTGTCGTATAGGTCGGGAAAGAATAGAATAGTAGGAGTGGGAATACCTGGTGAATATTTGAGGTTTTACTTCTTTATTAGAGATGGCGAAATTTATATAAAATTCAAGACAAATCCAAAAATATTTAGTCTATATGATAATATTGAAGTGTTAAAGGATCAAATCAAATCAACAGATTATATATTCAATCAAGGCAATTTCCAATTGTCTAACAGAACAGATAATCACGCTAACGTAAATATGTCTAGATTCGAATATTTAACCAAAATTGCAAACGGTATTGATCCAATAAGTGGGGAGTTGTTGTTTCAGCCAGATTTGGAGACGAAAACAATTTTATGCAATTTGGCACTGTTTGTTTTAAAAAAAGACAAACAAAACAAAAGCAAATTTCGCATCACGAAAGACTTAGGACTAATTGAGACGGAATGCAATCAATTACTAGAACGATATCGCAAAGATAATTAGAAATTATTTGTAAAAAGTGTTTTTTTTGGTATATTTTGAAACTAGTTTATTTTAGAGTAGTTTATATATACACACAAATAAGTTAACTTAAGTATAAATAATTAAGTTAGTTATAGAACAGAATAAATTGAAAAGACTTCTATATTCAATAAAAAAAATTTTTTTAGCATAAAAAAGTAGTAAATTAATCAGATAATTGATATACTATTAATGTATAAATATGATAGGAGGTAATAGATATATGGGAAAAGCATCAAAAGTCTTGTACACAATTGGTAAGGTATTCAATATAATAGAAATTGTTTTCCTTGTTGTACTTTTGGTTGGTGGTATTATAATAAATGCATCGCCAGAGATGCTTGTTGAGAGTATGCCAGAGGCATATGAGACGGTAGAGATGGCTAAAGCCGCAAGTGTTGGCCTGATTGTAGCTGCTATCATTGGCCTAATTGTGTCGATTGTTGTTCTTATTTTTGCAATAAGAGCTAAGAAAGCAGTTGATGACGGTAAGAAGAATCTTGCACCACATATTATAATGGTTGTTATTGGTGTTATTAGTGGCGATATGTTCTATCTACTTGGTGGAATATTTGGTATAATTGCAGAAAGCGATAGCGGAAAAAAAGAAACCTTAACTGAAAACGACAACTAATATTAATTGATACATAAGTTAATTAAAAAAGAAAAGAGCAACATTGTTTTGGTCATTATGACTATAACTTTAGCTCTTTTTTTTTGTTTGTTAAATTATATCTAAAATTGTGCATATAAGACTCAATTAGTTGCTAAAAGTATAATTTGATTGTATACTTATTGTAATAACTTGATAAAAAATAGACTAAAAGAAGGTAAATGTGAAGGATATCAAAGAAATAATTGCGAATAACTTGATTGATCTAAGGAAAAAACATCATTTGACGCAAAATGAGTTGGCTGCCAAAATTAATTATTCGGACAATGCAATATCTAGATGGGAAAGGGCAGAGGTTACTCCAAGCATCGAGACTCTAGTTCAAATAAGTGAAGTTTTTGATATTCCACTTAGCTCTTTAATAGAAGATAACGCTGTTGGTGTAGCAAAGACCAAAGACAAAACAATGGTTATCAACAAATTATCAACGGCAATAATTTGTGTATCAATTGTTTGGTTGATTGCTGTAATTGCATTTGTGTATGGCAATATGTTATTTAGTAATAATCTGTGGATGATATTCGTCTGGTCGGTTCCTGCTTCTTGTATAGTTTTACTGCCATTTGCTAAATATTTTGGTGCGCATATTTATCGTTTTGTAGTTTTATCTGTCTTACAGTGGTCATTGCTTGCTTCTCTATATGTACAATTTATTCAGTACAATATGTGGCTAATATTTATAATTGGAGTCCCTATTGAGATTGCGCTTAGTACATATACTTTTATTAAGCCAAAGGAACAAAAGAAGCGATAATTTTGTAATACATTATCTTTATGAAAAAAAATAACACTTCAACTTCAAAAATGTTAAAGTGTTATTTTTTTCTTCCTGAATGGAGCTTGAATTATATCTATCAATATAATTTATCTTTTTTCGCAAATCAAAATTGCAAGCATTTTGCTTGCTCAAAAGGAGGAATCTATGAAATTTAATGAATGTTTGTTGTTGTCTAGGGGGATTAACAACATAAATCTAAAAGAACGAACAAAAAATTTGTATCAATATTTAGTAGACAAATACATCAATCCATATTTTGAGAATATTGAAATCGAAAATGTTGATGAAAACATCTTGCAAGAGTATTTGCTTTCCCTTGCAAATCAGGAACTTTCTACAAGCACAATTAAGCTTATTTGGAGAATTGTAAAATGCGTAATTAAAGAAAATAAATTAAACGACCTTGAAAATATTGTTGTTCCAAGAACAAAGGAAAAACGAGTTGAGGCGTTTACCAGTCTTGAACAAAAACAGATTGAGGAAAAACTAAATATTTCAAGGCACCCAAAACATATAGGCGTTTTGATTTCTTTGTACTTAGGGCTACGACTTGGCGAGGTTCTTGCATTGAAATGGGAAGATATTGATTTTAAAACTCAAACAATGCAGATTGTAAGAAGTGTATATTTGAAAACTGAACCAGGCAAAAAGACAAAACTTATGTTTTCTTCACCAAAAACAAAATCTTCTGTGAGATGTATTC
>CAJOPQ010000008.1 GCA_905236445.1 uncultured Clostridia bacterium | reverse complement strand
GTATCGTAATGGTTCAACTGCGCCAAGATTGATGTCAACTGGATCGGTTCCTCTAGATTTTCAATACGAGGAGAAATTGCTATTAAATGAGTTTATAGAGATATCAGGTGTTAGCGATCTTGTCACAAGTAAAACAATATCGAGCAACTTAAGTGGAACTGCTCTGCAACTTTTGATAGAACAAGATGAAGTAAGGCTACTTAACAGTGCAGAGAATCTGAAGCAAGCCGTTCTAAATATTTCTAAAATGGTGCTAAGACTATACAAACAATTTGCAACTTTTCCACATACGACAAGACTTATTGGTAAAAATGGCGCAGTAGAACTTATGTATTGGCAAGGATCTAATCTTGCGACTGAAGATGTTGTGTTCGAGACAGAATACGAGTTGAATCAATCTCTTGCACAAAAGAGAAGTTCTCTGATGGAGGCTCTTAAAGCAGGATTGTTGCACGATGAAAATGGCAAACTTAGCAACGGAATGAGGCATAGGATATTGTCCGAACTGGGATTTGATATATGGGAGAACTCAATGGACGAGAAGACATTGCAAGCATATCAAGCAGAGAAAGAAAATGTTAATTTGATTGTCGAAGGCAAAATTAATGAGCCAACAGAAATTGATGATCACGAAACGCATATTAGTGAGCATATTTGTTTTGTGCTATCGAATGACTTCGATGTACAGCATAAGAATCATCCAGAGCTGGAAGAAAAATTGTTGGAGCATATAAGAAGACACAAAGAGTATATGAGTATAACTAAGAAAGTAGATCAAATAAATGAATAGGAGATAAATATGGAAGAAATTTTGGAAAACAAGGAACAACTAGACGAATCTTGTACGGTTAATTCTGCAGCGGCTGGTTTTGAGAAAAGTAATGACGAAGAGAAGTCTGGCTCCTTGTATGGAAAATTTAAAGATGCCGATAGTTTGTACAATGGCTACAAAGAGTTGGAGAAAGAATTTACGAAGAAAAGCCAAATGTTAAGCGAACTATCTAAATCAATTGAGGTCGATAATACCAACAAGGTACCGATTTATCAATCTGATGATTGGCAGAGCAAATTGGACGAGTACTTAGATTCCAATCAAAGTGCACGACAATATGCAAAAGAAATTGCCAAAACTATTATGCAAGATCATGAGCTTGCGTGTATGTCCAATTGTCTAGACTTGGCATACAATAAAGTTGTGGCAAGCAAGTACAGACCTGAGCAAGAACTTGTAGATGATGAGACTTTTTTGAACAACTATATATATAATAATGACAACATCAAGAGTAAGATTCTTGCTCAATATCTGTCTAGTCTAAAAAGTAACACCACGCCACCACTTATATTAAAATCTGGTGGTGAAAGCGTAGGTGTAATTTCTCCAACAAAACCAAAAAGTATGGGTGAAGCCAAAATTTTGGTTGAAAAAATGTTTAAATAACAAAGGAGATAAAAATGGTTACATTACAAACAGCGGAAGATGCGTTAAAGTCTGTATATCTAGGTGTTGTATCTGATCAGTTGAATATCAACGCAAATCCACTTCTAAGTAAAATTAAACAATCTAGTCAAGATGTATGGGGCAAAGAAATAATAAAACTTGCGCCTTATGGAATTAACGGTGGAATAGGTGCAGGTGGAGAGACAGATTCTTTACCTTCTGCTCAAGAAAATAATTATGTAAAATTTGTTTCTACACTAAAGAACTTGTTTGGAACAATTGAGATTTCAGATAAGGCAATGAGATCGAGCCAAAACAATTCTGGTGCTTTCGTTAATTTGTTAAATGCAGAAATGGAAGGCTTGATTAAAGCTAGTACTTTTAATATGGGAAGAATGTTGTATGGCGATGGTAGTGGAATATTAGCTGTTGTTGCTAGTCATACTGCTGGCTCTAAAGAAGTTACTGTAGACAGTGTTAAGAATCTAATTGAAGGAATGTATGTTGACTTCGTAGATAAGACTACTGGCGAAAAAGGTGCTAATCCTGCCAATAGAATAGCGTATGTTGACAGAGTAAATAAGAAAGTAACATTTGTTAATGCAATTACTACTGCTCTTACAACTGACTATGCTCTTGTAGTTCAAGGATCATATAATAATGAAATTACTGGCTTAGGCAGAATATTTGATGCTAATGCAACAACTCTATATGGTTTGACTAAGGCAAATTATCCTTGGTTGCAACCTTATACTAAAGATAGTGTTGGTAGTATTGACGATGCTGCTATTCAGACTGCAATTGATGAATTGGAGGAATATGCTGGAAGCACAGTTGATTTCATTACTTGTTCAAGTGCAGTTAAGAGAGCTTATCAAAGCTATCTTAATACTTACAGAAGAAACATAGATGTTATGGACCTTGCTGGTGGTTACAAGGCTATCTCTTATGCTGGTATTCCAGTTGTATCAGATAGATTTATCAAAGATGACGAGATGTATCTATTAAACACTAAAGAATTTACTCTACATCAACTTTGCGATTGGCAATGGCTAGAGGGAGAAGATGGCAGAATTATTAAGCAGAAACAAGGGTATCCTGTATATTCTGCAACTTTAGTTAAGTATGCAGATCTTATCTGTGATAAGCCAAGTGGACAAGCAAAACTTTCTGGCATCACTGTTGCGTAAATATGTATATAGGCTACGTTAATCGTAGCCTATAATTTTAATAAAGGGAGGATTGTTGTGGCAAATTTGACAGTTGTAAAAAAAGATATGTTCAATATTGTGTCTAGATTGAAAAAGATAGATAAAGGATATTTTGTTGTGTTCAACAACAAGACAAATCACTACGAAGTGCATAATAGCAATCAAGCATTCAATACATATTGCTTAACTTCGCCTTATGACAAATTGGACTGTAGATTGTTAGATTATGTCTTGAAAACAAGTCTTGTCAACAATCCTAATCTTTTAAAAGATATAGATATTAACAACGAGAAAGTCGTAGATAAAGCAAACGAGCAAAGATCTAATATGGTTGATAGTTGTCTTAAAGATGTATATAGCGTTGTTAATAGCAGTAGTAGAAGTTATGATTTGTATAGAAGTTTTAAGACGAGGTGGTTATAGATGATAGAAGTTAATAAGGTTTTGAAATTAAGTGCAACCATGTTGCAATTGAAAGATATAGAGAATATTTTGAGTAGTTCTAGCCAACTTAGTGAGGTTGGGAATGATGATTTGGAGTTACTGCTTAGTTGTTTGAATTTGGTGTGTGAACAGATTGCGTCTGATTATATTCACTTAATAAGCAAAAAAAATGTTGTAACAACCAATGGTTTTATTCCTTGGAGTGCGTTTGATGGAATTCAATTATATAAAATAGTGAAAGTAAAAGATAGCAAAGGTGAATCATTAAATTTTAAAATTGTTGCAGACGGAATAGTGTGCAACAGTGATAATGTTCAAGTTGTATATTCATATTTTCCACAGGAATATAATTTCAACGAATTTATATCCGATTTCAATTGTAGCGTAGATGAAAGAATCTTGGCTCTTGGAGTATGTTTTGAATATTTGTTTATCAAAGGAAATAGCACAGATGCACAAATTTGGGAAAGTAGATTTACCAATGCAATGAAAAACATTGTAGCAAAAAGGAAAGAGGTAGTCTTACCAAAAAGAAGGTGGTGGTAAGGTGTATTATGAAGAAAAATTAAAAAAGAAAAAGATAAAATACAGTAAGTATAATTATGCCACTTTTTCTAACGGCATTAATACTGATTATGATGAAAAGTTGTTGCCTGTAAAATATGCAAGTAGTACATATAACTATTGCTATCAGAATGGTGCGTTGAAGACAGGGCTTGGTCTAAAAGATGTGGAGTTCTGTTATGATATAAATGATAGAAGCAAAACAAAAACAATACCAATTCCAGATGGCGTACAAGTGCTTGCAACTTATACATATCGTAAATATTTTGAGAACTTTGGAATATACATTGATAATTTTGTTGTGTATGGATCGGATAATTACCTATATTTTTTTGTAATAAACGATTACGGAACTGCGTACTTCAAACTCTATGAAGTTGAATTCCATTCGGCACCTATGTTGGTTAACTATAATTATAATGGTACTGATTGTGTAATTATGGCAACTAAAGAAGATGGTATGTATATTTGGGATTTGCATGGGCGAGCCACAAAAATAGAGGGTGCTCCAGATGTAACAAGTATGTGCATGCATTATGAAAGAATGTATGTAACAACTGGTGGAGACGCAAGGACAATTTATTTCAGTGATGATCTAAATCCAACAAATTGGTCGCAGTCGCTTAACGAGGGTGGATTTATTAATTTGATGGACGAAAGGGGAACGTCCAAAAAAATCGTTAGCTTCAATGATTGTTTGTATGTATTTAGAGAATATGGGATAGATAAAATTGTTGCATATGCCGATCAGACACAATTCCAAGTTATACCTTTGTATACCTCAAGTACAATGATATATACCGACACAATCAGAGTATGTGGTGATAGAATAATGTTTTTGTCTAACGATGGAATATATTATTTCACAGGTTTAACTACGGTAAAATATAACCTTAACATCAACTCATTATTTACGAAAAATTATAATGACAAAGCATGTGCAAGTTATTATAACGGCAAGTATTATCTTGCATGCAATCTAGATTTCGATGATGGTGAAGTTGTTAATTGCGAAAGTGGTTCTTATAGCAATAATGTACTTATAGAATTGGATATTAAAACTGGAGAAATTAACATACTTAGAGGTTATGATATTATCAACTTACAAACTCTTAATACTATTATAGAAAGTAAGTTAATTGTAGTTATGCAAGATGGAGAAAATGTCAAAATGGGCGAACTGTCTACAGACGGTTGTGTGTTTGGTGTTCCTACTAAGAAAGTATGGAAATCGCCAAAATCTAGTTTTGGATACATCGGGCAAGATAAGTTAATTAAGGAAATTAGCTTATCAACTGCGAGCAATATCGACATCGTGATAAGGGCAGATGACTTAACCAAAACTTACCATGTGAAAGGGAGTAATAAGGTGGCTACACTGCTACCTAATATTAAGGCAAAAGAAATCGCGATAGACTTCGTATGCAGTAGTGGCAAGTGCAATATTTCGAATCCTCAAGTAACGGTAGGTTATCTATGAGCTACGTTATAAATGATAATTTTGGCCAGCGTGCATACATGGAATTGCAAGATGTCAAAAAGGACCTGTCCAATGTCGTTGGCAGGTTAGACAAATTGGGCGCAACTACGATATTTAAAGTGTTTGGCAACGCAGCGTTAATTAGCAAACAATGTAGTTTTGTTAGCACAAACAATACAACTAATGTCAATATATATAATGTTAATGACACAAACTTATATATTACAATGTATATCAATAATATAAAAGTCTATCAAGGAATTGTCGACAAGGTCCAAAATATAACATTTAATGCAGGTGGCAGAATTGATTTGAGAATTGTTGTAGACAATCCTAATGAGAATTATGTCAACTTGGATATTGTCGCAACAACTATTCAAGATAAAAATAGTTATGATAGTTTTGTTGTGCAAGATAATAATTATACTTATTTGGTGGCGCGTGGATTCAGTGAGACATATGTATTCAGATTCGAGTCAATGCAGAAGTTAAATGCTTGGCAATATGATACATACTACATTATGAATATAGATTTATTAGATGCCAAAGTGTTTTCAAATTATAATGGTTTTATTGGCAGATCTATTCTTGTAATAGGTTTAGACACTAATGGCGATCTAATATTATATTCGTCTGAAGACGGATTCCAATCTGGCACTAACTGTGGTTCTGGGATTGTGCAAGCTACACTTGGAAAATGGGATGATACTTGTATATTGTATGCCCAGTAAGGCGTTGTGAAATGTATGAAAATTAATGGCGCGCAAAGTGAAATTAGTGATATCAAAGTTGGCAAGATTGCGAACATAACTAACGT
>CAJOPQ010000007.1 GCA_905236445.1 uncultured Clostridia bacterium | reverse complement strand
TTGCAGGTGGGTGCGTCAGATAAAGAAATAGACAGCGAGATTAAGTACATAAGGCTTGCAACGGCAGACGACCTTAATAAATATAATACTCTTAAAGATAAGGCGAGAGATGTCAAAGCAAGTGTTATAGAGTGTGTTGCGAAATACAATTCCGACATGAAAGTGGTAGATATAGAGTACACACTTGATGGCAACAAGATAATAATAAGTTATGTGTGCGAGGATAGGGTTGATTTCAGAGATTTAGTCAAAGAACTTGCTAGCGAGTTGAAGCTCAGAATCGAGTTGCGTCAGATAGGAATAAGGGATCAGGCTAAGTGTGTAGGTTGTATAGGTGTATGTGGCAAAGAGTGTTGTTGTAAACAATATCTTAACGATTTCGATAAGGTGTCGATCAAGATGGCAAAAACGCAGAATCTGTCGCTAAATCCAACTAAGATAAGTGGGACTTGTGGAAGATTAATGTGTTGCCTTGCTTTCGAGAACGATACTTATAGCGAACTGGGCAAGAATTGTCCTAAGTGTGGGGCATGTGTCTCTACTCCAGATGGAGATGGAACAGTTATTAATAACAATATTTTAAAACAAACTTCGCTATGCAGAGTAGAGAAGGGTGAAGACATTAAAATTTCGGAATATTCAGTAGCCGATATTAAAGAAAAACACGACAACAGGAAGAAATAAGTGGAAGATTATGTTTTAGAAGACTTGCAGTGCAAAGGCCTTATGATATATCAGAGTAGAAGTGGATATAGATTTACTTCCGACTCTGTTGCGCTTGCCAACTATGTTAAGGTAAAGCCAAATGGAGTTTTGGTGGATTTGTGTAGTGGTAGTGGAGTAATTGGGATTCTTGCCAATGCAAAAAATAGAATACGTCATGTATATCTAGTGGAATTGCAAGATGGATTAGCCAAAGCATGTGCCAAGACTATAGTATATAATCATTTAGAAAATGTGTCACTTATCCACAATAGAGCCCAGAATGTGCATAAAGTTTTGTCTGGTGTAGGGGTTGATACCGTAGTGTGTAATCCACCATATTATACCAAAGATCATAAAAGTAGAACTAGAAGTGTAGAGCAAACTGTTGCTCGTCATGAGATAGAGATAACACTTGAAGAAGTTGTGATAGAGGCATCTAAGATACTAAAAGATGGTGGAAAGTTCTATATCTGCATCAAAGAAAATAGACTTGCTGACTTAATTTATTTGGCAAGAAAATACAAATTAGAGCCAAAGGAATTAAAAATTTTGCAAGAGGCGAAAAGCGACCATGTTGTGCTTATTAAATGTATCAAAGGAGGAGTTGCTGGACTAAAGATAGTCTAGCATGTGGATATATGTTATATATTGTTGCAACACCTATAGGTAATTTAAAAGACGTAACATATCGGGCAATTGAAGTGTTACAAAATTGCGATTATATTGCTTGCGAAGACACAAGAACCAGTTTGACATTTCTCCAAAATTATGGAATTGATAAGAAACTGGTGTCTTATCACAAGTTCAATGAGAGTTCTAGGTGCTCTGCAATTGCCGAAGATGTACGTAGTGGCAAAGACGTCGCAATAATATCTGATGCCGGTATGCCGGGGATCTCTGATCCGGGCAATGTCGTTGTAAAATATTTTATAGAGAATAATTTGCCATATACTGTTATTCCAGGTCCAAGTGCGTTAATTAATGCGTTTGTGCTTAGTGGAATGGATGCTCCATTTACTTTTGTTGGCTTCTTGCCAGACAAGAAGAAAGATGCCAATATTATTCTAAATAATATAAAAGATATCCCGTACACAACAATATTCTACGTCTCGCCACACTCCATTCAAGATTTCTTTGATGTAGTATACAAGGCATTTGGCGACAGACGCGTATGTGTGGTTAGAGAGTTGACCAAGAAGTTTGAAGAAGTGTCTTTTACATCACTTCACGATGGGTATAACGGAGTTGTTAAGGGCGAATTTGTAGTTGTTGTTGAGGGCAAAAAAGAAAGTTTGGCTGTAGATGAAGATGTTATAACAGAAGAGATACAGAGTATGCTGAAGCAAAATAGCAGCACCAAAGATATTGCTGTCTTAATATGCGATAAATATAATTTGAAGAAAAACTATGTGTATGATTTAATTAAGAAGCAAAGTTAATTTTGCTTCTTTTCTAATAACAAAAGGAAAAATTTATGCAATTACCTAATAAGTTTGTAGAAGAAATGAAAGAAATATTAAATGACTCATTTGATGAATTTAATCGTGCCCTAGACGATGAGGCTGTAAAGGCGTTAAGGGTAGATGTTAACAAAATGTCAACAGATGATTTCAAAGATTTGACCGCATTAGATATAGAACCTATAGAATATATCAATGGGGCGTTCTTCTATAAAGGCAAAATAGGTGCAACTGCACTTAACCACGCAGGCTTTGTATATTCGCAAGATGTATCTGCCATGCTGCCTGCAATAGCACTTGGGGTAGAGCAGGGCGATATAGTGTTAGATGTTTGTGCAGCGCCCGGAGGAAAAAGTATTCAAATATTGCAGCAATTAAATAACACTGGATTACTTATTTCTAACGAATATGTATATTCTAGAGCAAAGGTACTGTATGAGAATGTTGTCAGATTTGGATATCGTAACTGCGTAATTACAAACAATTTAACCAATGTATTTGACAACAAACATGGTGTTTTTGACAAAATATTGGTTGATGCTCCGTGTTCTGGCGAGGGAATGTTTCGCAAAGGCAACACTTTTAATTGGAATGAGAAAGATGTACAAATGTGTGCAGTAAGGCAACTGGAAATATTAGATTCGGTGTGTGACGCTTTGCGTCCGGGAGGCAAATTAGTATATTCTACTTGTACATACAATAGACAAGAGAACGAAAAGGTTGTTGTGGAGTTTTTGAAAAAACATAAAGATTTTCATCTATGTCCTTTACCACAGATTGTAATGGATAATACAGCAAGAGGTCTTGTGGTAGATGATGCTTATGACACAAAAATGTGTGGTAGAAGATATCCTCATCAATTTAGAGGAGAGGGGCAGTTTGTTGCATTGCTATGCAAGGTTGGCGATGAAGATATAGAATATGCCGATAATATAACGGTAGATAATTATAAGCCATTGTCTAAGAAAGATAGTGCCAACTTATATAAAGCGTTGTCAAATATTGGTGATTTCAGTGATCAGCTTTTTTATTGTAAGAATGACAACATCTACGCAGTTCCACGAGTGAATTTTGATTATAGCAGCCTGAATGTCTTGTCGCTTGGTGTGTTTGTTGGGAATTTTGTTAAAGGTGAGCTGAAACTATCTCACAGTTTTTACAAAGCCTACGGTTATAAGTTTCATAATACAATAGACTTAGACGATAATGACATTGAGAAATATTTTAGGGGCGAGACTATTACAATAGAAAGCATTGCCAATGGCATTGTTGCCGTTAAGTACAAAGGAGTTGTTGTAGGTGGTGGCAAGGCAGTAGGTGGAGTACTTAAGAATTATTATCCCAAGGAGCTTAGGAACAAATAAAAAAAACTCTTATGTTAGAGTGCTATAGTTATATATAATTTTTACACTATAGCACACCACCATAAGAGTTTTTTTATTCATATATTCCAGTAAATCTAACCACGCCACCTTCAACATTAATGCTAGACACATTAGTTGTGTTGTCAAAATAATTTTCAGGAACATAATCAATGTAATTAGTATTAGAGTTTACAACAACTATAGAACCCAACTCGCCATAGACATCATTTCCTACAGCTCTAATTTTGAAAGGATTATTCGTAGTCATGATATATGCTCTAGTAGTGCCATATTTGTTAATGATAGAGTGATTAATTCCAGTGTTTAAGCACATTTTTCTAATTGTTACGGTTATATTAGAGCCTTTGTTGCTAACTATCGACACTGTGTTTGCTTCTGTTATATGGTTGATATTGCCTGTGTCTTGAATTATGTTTGTGCGATAAGCAGAATTTTCTTCTCCTTTGTCGTGTGCAGATATGTTGCCAGATTCGGTTGAGATTGTCATGTTTCTGTAATATTCTGCAATATTTATATCTCCACTAGTTGTTTTGACAACACAATCTGCAGTGGCTGTATTGACTATAACTCTGCCAGACGTTGATACAATGTTAAGTTTATTATTGCTAGTGGATACTTCTGCATTACCAGAAGATGTTCTTACATACAATTCTGAATTATTGTTGGCAATATTTACATTTGACTTTTGCGCATAAATGTTGCACAATCCAGTTGAGTTAAGTGTTGTAATTGCGATTTTGCCACTTTTGGAGATTATGTTGAGGTCGCCATTTTCGTTAAGAGTCTTAACAGTAAGATTTAAGCTGTCAGCATTAATATATAGATCTGCAGTTAAAGTGTCAAAATTAAGATCCAGTTTGTTTGCTGAGATTAACATTCGTCCGTTTACGCTGAAGTTTTTGAAACAACTAAGGTCAACAGTTGCATTTTTGCTAAAAATATTAAAAGAGTCAATTTGCATTTCTTCAATATTTTGTTCAACTTCAGAATATGTTATTTCTTCTGCTTCGTCATCTGGATTCTTCTTTGGATTGGCGACTTGTACAGTCTGCTTTGCGACCCATGTCAAAGATCCACCATCCATCGTAGCTGTCAATCCCAGAAGCTGTTTCTTATTTATATTAATATTTCCTTTGCCAGTAGAAATATCTAATATCACATTTTTTGTATTAGGCATTGTAATTTTTAATTTGCCAGAGCCAAATAAAAGACCGCTTTTTTCTAGCATATTCATTTCAATAATATTGTCATTTTCTTTGATTGCAAGACTGCTTTTTGGAATATTGGCCATTCCCCACTTGCTGTCCTCGTATTGTACAGTAATGGTGTCTAATGTTGCGTTCTCTGTTATTTCAATATCGAACGATTCCGTTACAATGACTAGGTAGTAATTACTTGATGAATCTATTGTGACGTTGGACACAATACTAGTGGTTGTTTTACGCTTGACATATTGATGATTGAACAACTTGAATTCTGGTATAATAAGCATTAATACAAATAGCAATACCACAATTCCCAATATTACAAGAAGTGTAATTCCACAAAATTTCCAAAATCTTTTCATTTCTTACCTTTCTCTTTTCTGCTAATATTGTTCTTAGTATACAATAATTTTGTCCAAATAGCAAATTATACAATTGTTGTTGAAATAAAATAAGAAATCTTTTTTTACATATAATAAAGCAAAGATTGTCGCAAAACTGCAAAATTTTGAAGTGGTGCGACAATTACTTTACATAAGTATAAATATTTAATACAATAGAAGTGATGAGTAAAGTTAGAAAAATTATATGTATAAGTTTAATAACTATGATGATGCTTATCTTGGCGAGTGTGTGCCCAAGTGTTGTTTTTGCGAACACATATCCAGACTTACCAGAAGAAAGCGAGATGGGCAAGGTAATTAACAACAAGACAGATATGCCAGATGACAACTTATATTTTTCTTTGCTGGACGTATACAACAAATATTATGGTCTTCCTAGAAAAGATGATAACGGAACAGTAATTACACCTAGTCAAAATACTATATACAAGAAAATGTTCTACGGAATGGATTTTGCCTATTTCGATGGCGTATTAGATCTAAGTGGCACTGGTGGAACAAAGAATAATATTGCAGATTTGTCAGGTTTAAATCTAATAGATTTTAGCCAATGTTACAATCTTAATTCAATCAATTTGTCCAACAACAATATAGTGTATATTTACAAAGGCACATTTGATCCATTTGTGCATCTTAACTCAGAACTCAATTCTTTGGTTACAACACTTAATTTGTCTAACAATAATTTGTCATATATCGAACTGAACGAGTTTACAACACTTCGTCATATAGATTTGAGTAATAATCAACTTACTGCAGTAGATTTTTCATTTCTTAACTCAGAGAGTGGACAGATAGATATACTTTTATCCAATAATAACATAAGCAAAATAGAGAATGTTACGTTTAAAAGAGAATCACAGTTGGTCAATCCTATTAATTTGTACCTTGTTAATTCTTGCAATACAGATACATATCCGGGAAATACAAAGATCAACCTAGTTGCAGGACTTGTTGGCTTGAAAACGTCTGGCAAATACACTAAGCAAGACACGTTGACATATTCCAAGATAGACAATTTGGCGAACATTGGTCTTGATGCTACAGATGATTTAAGAATTGTTGTGAAAGAAGAAAAGACTGATCAAGAGGTTGCTAGTTGTACCTTCCTTAATTCTACGATTACAAGCAAGATAGATTTAATTTCTAGATTAAATATTGGCAAATACTACCTATATTTCACCGACCAATCAGGATTAAAAGTTAGTAGCGACAACGCTATGCTCAAAGACCAGTACGATGCTTTTGAGATTGAAATTGCCCCAGCCACACCTACTTATGTTGTAACACAGAACGGTGAAAAACTAGAGTTTGAGTCGGGAGATGTAATAAAAGATACCGTTACAGTCAACCTAACTTGTACAGATACTAATGCCAAGATATTTGTTAAGATAGGCAACGGAGAGTGGCAAGAAGCAGAGTCAGTCGATATAGAGGCAGGAGATTATAAGACTCTATATTTCAAGTCTGTAGTAGATGATATAGAGAGCGAGACGGGTAGTGTTAGGTTTTCGTACGACAAATCTTTTGGGTGGTCTGAAGTGTTGGCATTAATTCTAATAGCAGTGGGATTCTTGCTAATATTCTTTGTTATGATACCGGTTGTAAGATATTTTATTGCAAGACCAATTAAAATAAGCAAAACAAACAAAAAAGACAAAAAATAATAATTAACAACATTTTCTGTCTTCTGTCTAAAGAATATTGGCTTATAATATACAAATAATCAATTTAGATTTATTAAACTTAAATTTTAAAGCAGATATTAGTCTAGACAAAACAACATGTGCGCAAAAAAAACTAGTTCATTTATGAGGTACAACTTATGTCGCTTCACATTTGGACTAGTCTTTTTTGTTACATAATTGGTGAGAAAATTTTTAGAATTGCTCCGTTGAACTTTCTAACAATTTTGCGTTTTTTGAGATGCTTTAGAGTTAACTGTTCGCAGAATGGCAAAATTTCCTCAACATATGCCATTGCGTTGTTTGCCACTTCTTCACTAAATATAAGAATGCCGTTCTGAAAAGGTGAATACATCTTCCTGCTGTCAACATTACCTGCCCCTAGTAGCAAGTTGCTACAGTCTGCTATAATCATCTGACTCTCAAGTTGAGTTTTGTCAACAGTATATACTTTAATTCCTTCTTTGACAAGTGAATAATAATTGGTGTATGCCAAGTCATTTTTCCATTTGGACTGATAATTCTTAGACACAATTATATTGACGTCCACACCACACCTAAATGAAGATATAAGTGCGTTTCTACTTTCACTTCCAATTAGAAGATATGGGCTGATAATCCAAAGACTATTCGTTGCACAATTAATTATATTGTTTTGGATATTTTTACACACGTTCTCAGCAACCAGTGGATTGATTTCAAATGGCTGAATATATGTCTTGTTTTTGATCTTAGTATAATATTTTGGTAGGTACTTTTCTAAAACTAACGCATCTTGTGATGCAAACAAATTCCAGTTAATAACGAAATTCTTTGTCAAACTTATTACTGCATCGCCAGCAACATATACGCTACAAGCAATTTTTTTCTTAGGAGCGTCTCCAATTGCAGATTTGTCTACAAAATCATCTGATATACCGAATTGTCCGGTGTATGCAAATTCTCCATCTATAATTATTGTGTTGTTATAGTTGCGATATGCACTTATTTTTCCTACCCCGGCCCCAAGCGGATTAAATGCCAATGTTTCGATTTTGTGATTAAATAACTTTTGGAAAGTTTTTTTATCTTTGAAAGCTTTTCTGGAATTATAATCGTCATAGAGCAATTTGACTTCTACACCGGCAAAAGTTCGCTCTTTTAATAATTGAAATATGTCTCGCCAAACTTTGCAGTCTGACATCTTGTTACATTCTATAAATATGTATTTCTTTGCTGCTCTTATGCTCTTTGCTACATCATCGAAATATTGGTCTCCACTACCGATGAACACAGCTGTATTGTTCTCGTAACATGGTGCGTTAAGGCTTGCATTAAGATACTTTGATGTCTTATTAATCATTGCACCTTTAGAAGATAACGTAGATAATACTGCATTGTTTTGCTCTTGGGTATATCCAGTCTCTAATGAATTCAATTCTGTCCATTTATTTCTTAATCTTTTGTTGCCACGAACATTAGAAGAATATCTAAATAAGCAAATTGCAAGAAGGGGAATACATGTGCAGATTAACAGCAAAATGAAATTTGTTTTACTGTTAGAGTTGCGGAAAATTAGGCAAATAAAGAATAGCAAAGTAATTCCAAAACAAAATATCATATAGGAATAAGGGTATAGGAAAAAAGATAGGTACACGAATAGGCCTATGTTAAGCAATATTGAAAAAATTATGTTAAAACTTTTTGAATACAAAAATGTACGCAATCTTTTCATATCTTAATAACTCTATTCCTTATCTTCTTTTTTTATTCTTTTCTTGTGGTATTCGCTCTCCTCGAAGAAGTTTGCTCCATCTTGACTCTGGAAATACACTCCCACGAATTTTGGTTCTTTATATTTTAGCAACGTGTAGGCAGCTCTCTTTCTTGCACCACCAACAACCTTTTCGCTCGACTTTTGATTGCTCTCGATGAACACATTATATGCTCTTATTCTTCCAGCGTTGTCTATAACTGTTATGCCATCATAGTTAAGCATAGTTGTAATTAGGTCTGCATAACTGGTTAGCTTAAATTCATTGAAATTCTTGCTCTGCAAGAAAAGTTTGGAAAATTCAATAGGCTCTTTCAACCAAATTCCATCTTCTAGAAAACCTTTGGTATCAACATAGTCTTTATCTACAACCAACACTATTGTGCCGTGCAAACCTTTGAATAGTTTCTGAAAAACGTTAGTATATATATTTCTAATGTCCTGTAATTTTCTTGCACTCTTTGTTGCAATTTTGCTTGTCATTGCGTTGACAAACGATACGATTTTATCATCCCAGTTGAATTCAGGCGATGTGTTTAAGTTAAATGATATGCTTACCTTATTTTCGTTAATTCCACGAAGAACAATCATTCCACCGTTGATAACATTGATGTTAATAAGAGACATTTTATTCTGTAGAGTTTCCTTGTATTCATTGAATGCAAGTTGACTCAGAGATTTGTCTTTAATAGAATTCAATACTTTAATAAGGCCATACTCCACATAGTCTTCTCCATAATTAATATACAATTGCCAATCGTTTTTGCAAAAGCACATGATTGCCTTGGTTCTTTGTTTGAAATTTCTTGTATCTGCATCATGGAAAATTGTCAATTTATAACAATTAGGGATAATCTTGCATAGAGCATTAACATTGTTGGTAATATACAATTCTGGCTTAATCTTAACACTTTCTTCCTCATAGGTTGACATGGCATAAAAGAAATTAATAAGCTTTTCAGCATCATCACTTGCAAGTGTAGGAAACTCCATATCAAACAAGCTTATAACAGATTCTTTCGCTTCTTCAAAATAAATATTTCTTTCCATTGCCTTTGTACCTTCCAAATGAGTGTTATTATTGTCTTACAACTGCATTATTGTATTAATTCGACAAATTTTGCATTAAGGTCTACACAACATATATGCTACAATGTATGTGTATTATTACTTTTTATTAGAATAAAAAGTGTATAATTCTAACCCTATGCAATATTATTATATATAAAATTCTCTTAATATCAAAGTATAAATTTTAAAAAATTTGAAAAACAATTACAATTTTTAGTTAAAATAATAATCTATAGGCAGTTCTATAGGCAGTAAATTTTAAAAAAACTTCAAAATTTTAACTGTTGGCATTATCGTGTGACAAGTTAGGTTGTTACCGAAGAGAAAAAACATTAGTTATAAGAAAAATGTGCCTTGCCTCATTTTTATAAATTTCGATATTGTAATTTATAACATTTTTTTGCTCACAAAAAAAACTATAGTTGAACCCCACATCTGTTGCAACAAAAGCAACAATATACGGATTTTGACAACTATAGTTTTTGCTTTGAAAAATCTTTACATTGATTTCAATACATCGCTAACTGTTTTCATTTCGCATTTGCCGTTGTAATTAGTTTTGAAATATCTCATTACGCTAGGCACGGTTTTGTCGTCTAGTGATTCAATAATTTTTCTAATCTCACCTTCAGACAACATTTGTGGCAAATAACTCTCGATCAACGAACGTTGCTCTTCAATATTCTTTGCTTCGTTTTCGTTGCCAACTTTGCGATAGTTATCTGCCTCTTCAGTTAACTCTTTGATAGTTTTTTGAATGATCTTAATCATTTCGTTGTCGCCAATTTCTTCTCCTTTGGCTCTAAGTTCTATTGTTTGTTGCATATACTTGCTCATTATTATTGAATAGATGCTACGTGCATTCGTATTCTTTTCTTTTAATGCAATCATATTTTGTTTTTTAATTTCGTCTATTATCATAACTTACTTCCTCGTATAAATAATTTTTAATAGTTCTGGTCTTATTGTATCATTATTTTCTTGAATTTCAATAATTTTTTTGTAAACTTTTTCACTAAATTTACAATTAATATTATGTTTATTGCCTGTCTCAACAATCTTACCTATTAGATATTCAGCCTCAATACTCTTATTGTTCTGCAGATCTTGCAATATAGAAGATCGTGTTTGACCATTATATTTTATTAAGAAATTGATTATTTGTCTTCTGTATATTTTACCCTTAAATGTATCACTGCAAAATAGGTCATAATTCAGCTTTTTGTCATAATCCTCTGCTTTTATGTCAACATGTCGATAGACGCTTACACCTTCTTTGATTAATTCAACAAACAATTTCCGACCATATTTTAGCTTAAGGAACTCGCCAAGATTTAGTCCAGATATTGCTCCAACCGAGGCAATGGCAGAATTAAGGATAATCCTTCCGAGAACAATATCGTTAAGATTGTCTACATATGTGGAGTGAGATATTGGTTCCATAATTTTACAAGTCAACTCTGCTAAAGGTTTTGCATCTTGGTTATATGTTCCAAAAATAGTTGGTCCTGCATTTGTAATCTCAGAGTCGTCGT
>CAJOPQ010000006.1 GCA_905236445.1 uncultured Clostridia bacterium | reverse complement strand
CTTATGTATATTATAGAAGAGAACCTTTTGATAGACTGAAGTTCGAGGATTTCTGTAATAAAGATTTCGGAAGAAAGATTATTAGAACTAAAGGTCTTGTATATTTTACTGACAATCTTGATATGTCGTATTTGTATGAACAGGCAGGTTATAGCAAGTCACTTAGCGAGAATGGTGAATGGTATGATGTTATACTTAGTGATGAAGAAAAGAAGCAACTACTAGAATCTGATGAGATGTTTAAAAAAGATTGGGACGATGAATATGGGGATAGAATGATTAGGTTAGTATTCATAGGTCAGAATCTGGACAAACATGAGATTAAAGATTTGTTAGATCAAGTTTAAAAAAAAATACATGCACAACGCTTGCATGTATTTTTTTGTTGTTTTGTCTAGATATTATGACAATAAACATCTAGTTGTTGACAATTAAACATATGAAATAAGTTCTTTTGAAATTAAGTCCACTGCATTTATCTTGTTTGCTTTGGACATATTTTGAATATATTTTGATTTATTTTTATTCAATATTTCTATTGCATCAACTAGTGTAGTTTTGCTTAGATTTTCCTGTTGCAAGACTAGGGCATAACCATTTTTCTCAAAGATATTGGCATTGATTATTTGATCTCCTCTAGATGCATCTTTTGGTAGAGGAATTAATAGCATTAATTTTTTCATCGCAAGAAGTTCAAATATTGTGTTGCTTCCAGCTCGTGAAATTACTATATCTGCATTTCTTAAAACATCTGCTACATTATCTATATATTCGACTTGTTTATAATTTGGATTATTAATTGAAGGATTAATATTTCCTTTGCCAACAATATTGATTATATAATATTTTTTTAAGACATCGAGACTAGAAATGATTGCTTTATTAATTGCTTGACTACCAAGACTGCCACCAATAACAACTATAGTAGGTTTTGTGTTTTGCGTGATTTCTTTGTTTGTAAAGAATTCTTTTCTTATTGGTGAACCTGAGTATACACCTTTTTTCTCATAACCACTCATTGCTTCTTTGAAAGAAAAAAACATTTTGTCGCAACGCTTATATATTATTTTATTTGCTAATCCAATGCTTGAATCACTCTCGTGGGCTACAACTGGAATATGTAATTGATGAGCCGCTATAACTACAGGAACTGCGACATATCCACCTTTCGAAAATACAACTTTAGGTCTAATTTTTTTTAATAAGTTTTTACATTGAATTATGGATTTAATAAGAACAAAAGGAATGCATAGATTTTTTAATGTTAATCCTCTAATTAGTTTGATGGTGTCTACAGCGAAATAAGTTATATCTTTTTCTTTTTCAATAATACTTCTTTCTATGCCATTATAACTTCCAATATAATAAATGTTGTCGAAATTTTGTCTTAGTGTTGGCAAAAGTGCTATATTTGGCATTACATGTCCAGCTGTTCCACCGCCTGTAAGGACAATGTTGTTTAACATAATTAACTCCTTTTGGATTGTGTAACTGATTTATGGATTTTTATAATTTTGCAAATAACAAAATACAAAAAATCCATTTGTAATTATATTTTATGGTAAATACTTTTAAAATATTATATCAAAATTAAAATCGCAAAAATAGTCAATTAAATTATAGATATATGTTTGGATTGGCTTATTATTAATTTAAGGTAATTGTCGACATAATAACGAATTAAAGTCATTTTCCAAGATTTTAATTAAACGGACTGAAATTATTTTGGTTTTAAAATCAAATATGTTACACTACTTTAGTAAAAAAGTTGGCAAAGAGGTACTGTATGGCAGGAACATATAAAAGTGCAAATATTGTTGTCCTAGAGGGCTTAGATGCTGTAAGGCTAAGGCCTGGAATGTATATAGGAACAACTGGTAGCAAGGGTATGCATCATATTTTATGGGAGATTGTAGATAATTCTATTGACGAGATAACGAATGGTTATGGTAACAAGATAATTGTTACGCTGAATGTTGATGGATCTGTTACTGTAGAAGATGATGGTAGAGGAATACCAGTAGACAAACACCCAACAATGAATATGAGTGGTGTAGAAGTTGTTTTTACACAGTTGCATGCAGGTGGTAAATTCAATAATGACAACTACAAATATTCTGGAGGATTGCATGGTGTAGGGGCTAGTGTAACAAATGCGTTGTCAGAATGGCTAAATGTTGTAGTGTGGAAAGATGGTTATGAGTATACAATGGATTTCAAAACTGTCAAAAAACCTGACGGTAAATATTCTGGCGGTGTACCACAAGGTCCGTTGAAAAAAGTTTGTGCAACGAAGAAAAGTGGCACAAAAATTACATTTAAGCCAGACTATAGAATTTTTGAGACTGTTGAATTTGACTACGACGTTATTTCAAAAAGATTGAAAGAACTTGCTTTCTTGAATAAAGGTATCGAACTTGTATTAATAGACAATACTTACAAAGAAGTTCAAGAATCCAAAGTCGTAAAATTCCAGTATAATAATGGCTTAATTGATTTCATGAAATATCTTAATCAAGAGAAGACAGTTGCCTATAAAGAACCTATCTATTTTGCAGGTGAGTCTGACAAAGTATCGTTGGAGTGTGCTATTCATTATACAGATGGATATTCAGAGAATGTATTTAGTTATGTCAATAACATTCCAACTAGCGAGGGTGGTACACACGAGACTGGTTTCAAAAGTGGTTTTACCAGAGCAATCAATGAAGCAGGAAGAAAGCTTGGAATTATCAAAGAAAAAGATGTAAATCTTACAAATGATGATTTCAAAGAAGGTATGGCTGTCGTTTTGTCTGTAAAGATGAAGAATGTACAATTTGAGGGACAGACTAAGACAAAACTGGGCAATCCTGAGGCTAAGCCAAGTGTAGAAAGCATTGTATATAATAATTTAATGGATTTTGCTGAGAAAAAGGGCAGTAAAGATGTTATAAGCGCCATTATTGCCAAAGCACGCCTTGCACAAAAAGCAAGAGATGCAGCCAAAAAGGCAAAAGATTTGACGCGTCAAGCTCAAAAGGCGGATTCTTATTCTTTGATAGGTAAGCTAGCAAGTTGTTCT
>CAJOPQ010000005.1 GCA_905236445.1 uncultured Clostridia bacterium | reverse complement strand
TGCTTGTTGTTGTGCTATGCGTTGTGTGTGTGCTGTTAATCAAGAGCAATGAGCCTACCACTTTGTCAACTGCAACTGCTAAAGCGAATAATTATGAGGCGAATACTTATTATGTGTCCAGTGCTAATTATTGTAAGATGCTTGAGGACAAGCTGTGTAGAGTTCTTTCCAAGATAGATGGAGTAGAATCTGTGGAGGTTATGGTCACGTTGGATTCTAGCCTAGAATTGGTATTGGCAGAGACTACACAAAATAAGAATTCATCAACATCAATAATTAATACAGGCTCGTCTAACGTGGAAGTATCCACTCCACTTATTCTAGATGGATCAAATGGACAAGAACCACTAATAGTCAAGGAGATTTTGCCAAAAGTCAAAGGGGTGCTAGTTGTGTGCTCTGGATTGAAGAATGTGGGAGTTAAGTTGGATATTCTACATGCTGTGCAATCATTAATGGATATAGATATATCAAATATACAGGTACTTGCTGCCTAAATTAATTAAAAGGGAGAGAAAATTATGTCAAAGAAAAAAAGATTTTTTATCATAAGTGCATTTTGTTTATTACTATTAGTTACAGGAACAATTAATGTATTGGTTAATAATTCCATTATTCAGACGGAAAAAACAAATTCCACAGCCTTAACTAATGCAGCTGCAACGCAAGGTAATTTCTTTACAAACTACAGAACTAATAGAACAGATACAAGAAATGAAGAATTGTTGTATCTTGAGGCTATAATTAGTAGTAATACATCAACTGCAGAGGCTATAAGCAATGCAGAGAAAGAAAAAATTAAGATTGTTTCTGCTATGGAGAGTGAACTTACTATAGAGGGTTTAATTAAGGCAAAAGGTTTTGAAGATGTAATAATTTCCGATCTTAATAACAGTATTACAGTTATTGTTAAGAGTGCAGAACTTAATAAATCGGAAGTTGCACAAATAGTAGATGTAGTTCAGGCTCAAACGGCTTATGATATTGAGAATATCAAAATTATTCCTGTAGAATAAAGCAATTTTGTTGTCAAAGTCAATCTATGGAAGACAAGCTTTGACAACATTTTTTTAATTTTTCTCATAATATATTGAAATTTGTAAAGATAAGTAATTGATTTATTTGTATTTATATGTTATTATTCTATATATCAATAATAATGTTAAGGTGTTGAATATGTCTAATAATGAAATAAAACTTAGGCCAACCAAGGGCAAAATAACTTTTAAAGATGATATAATATTATCGGTGATTAATCTAGCAACCAAGGAAATTGCGGGAGTTAGTTCGGTAAACACTAAGTATATACATGCTTTGCAAAGATGGTTTAACAAGAATTATTCTGATGGTGTAAAAATATCCTACCTCAACAACTCTATGACGGTAGATGTATACATCAATGTGTATTATGGATACAACGTTTCAGAAATAGCATATAGAGTGCAAGAGAACATTAAAAATAGTATAGCATCTATGATAGACATTAGCATAGATAATATCAATGTACATGTGATTGGAGTAGATTTTTCCAAAGCGGAAGATTCTGATATTTAGTAACTAGGCACTCTTGTTAAATATTTTTTACAAGGGTGTTTTTTACAATTTGTAAGAGGTGAGATTTATTATGGGAAGAAAAAATGTAAGGGATATACTTTTTAAGTTTGTTTTTGAGAATCTTTTTGTTGAAGCAAAAGATAGTACGACATATGAAGATTTCTTAAATGGTAAGACGTTAGATTTCGACAATGTAACATTTTGCGTAGATGAATTAGAGCCGGATAATCTAGAGTATTTGAAGGTCAACTATGTTAGTATTTTGCGTAATAAGACAGAAATACTTAACATTATTGCAAAACATATAACTGGTTATTCAATTGATAATATGTTTAGGGTTGATTTGGCAATCTTGATGTTGGCAGTTAATGAATTGATTTATTACAAGAATACTCCAACTAAAGTTGTTGTAAATGAAGCTGTAGAACTTGCAAAGAAATATTCGACTGACAAAAGTTCTGGCTTTGTTAACGGAATATTAGCTGGTATAATTAAGGAATTAGATATTAAGTAATGGATAATGCGATCTCTGTAACACAAGTTAATAATTACATAAAAAATATTTTTGATGCAGAACTTATGCTTCAAAATATTTTTGTGTACGGCGAGATCGGATCATATAAGATAACTAATGGAATTGCATATTTCAATCTAAAAGATGAGAATGCACTTATCTCATGCGTGTTATTTGGTGCTGACAAATTTCCTGAATATAGTATTGGCGATCAAGTTGTAGTTAGGGGTAGTGTCAGCTATTATTCTAAAGGTGGCAAATTAAATTTTAATGCATACAGTATTGAGAAGTTTGGGATAGGTGTATTGTATCAGAAATTTTTGGAATTGAAAGATGAGCTTGAGAAAAAAGGATATTTTAACTTGTCTATCAAGAAGCCACTTCCCGCAAGGGTTAGGAGAATAGGTGTAGTAACAAGCGAGACTGGTGCTGTAATAAGGGATATAATTGACGTGTCGCATAGGCGTAATGACACTGTGGATATTGTATTGTATCCTTGTAAAGTACAAGGCTTGGGTGCTGAGAAAGAAATTGCAAGTGGGATAGAGTTTTTTTCTAACTACGATCTTGTAGATGTCATTATTGTGGCAAGAGGTGGTGGCAGTATAGAGGATCTTCAACCATACAATACTCAAATTGTAGCCGATGCTGTCTTTAACTGCAAGAAGCCTCTTGTTAGTGCTGTAGGACACGAAACTGATTATACAATAATAGATTTTGTGTCTGATTTGCGAGCTCCAACACCATCTGCTGCTGCAGAACTTGTAGTAAATAACAAATTAGATGACATCTATGCTTTGCAGAACTTCTTAAATGATAATGCAATAAAAGTAAATAGATTAATTAGGCAAAAGTTGCAAGAATTAAAATATATCTCAACCAAAAATAATGCTGGTTTCAATATGTTATTTAATACTAGGTTTAACGAGTTATCTAGAATTTTAAATAAATTGAATAGAAATATTTTGGACAGGCTTAATGTTGTGTCAAATAATTTACAGCAGCTCAAGCTTGATTTAAGTAAGCATGATATTATAGGAATATTAGATAGAGGTTATGCTAGGATCGTGAAAGATGGTGTGATGGTTAAGGTTGCAAGTAGTCTTAACGCAGGTGATGAAGTATCAATTGAATTTGCAGATGGCAATGTCTTAGCAAGTGTTTCTAAGAAGGAGGAATAGTGATGGAATTAGATAAAGAATTAAACAAATTAAATCAATTATCTCAAGAATTGGATAGAGATGATATCTCTATAGATGATGCTGTTGTCAAATACACAGAGTCTTGCAAGATTATTGAGTCTTGTGTTAAAGAGTTATCGGAGACAAAAGGAAAAGTTACAATTCTGCGAGACAGAATTGAGAACATGATAGAGGAAAATTTAGATTAAGGAGAAAGTAAATGAGAATTTCAAAAATGTTTTTTAAAACATACAAAGAAGATCCTCAAGATGCAGAGATTAAGAGTCATAAGTTAATGGTACGGGCAGGATATATTAAGAAGCAAACTGCTGGCGTATATATGTTTATGCCTTTGGGCCTTAGGGTTTTAAGGAAGCTTTGTGATGTTATTAGAGAGGAAATGGATAATGCTGGCGCATGTGAAATGCAAATGACAAGTTTGCTTCCAATAGAAACATATTCTGGAAGATTAGAACATTTCGGTAGTGATATGTTTAGATTGCAAGATAGGTCTGGCAAGGAGATGTGTCTTGGCCCATCACATGAGGAAGTCTTTACTGCAGTTGTTAAAGATGCAATAACTAGTTATAAGCAATTACCACAACTATTATATCAGATTCAAACTAAGTTTAGAGACGAAGTAAGACCAAGATTTGGGCTGATGAGGGGTAAGGAATTTCTTATGAAAGATGCTTATTCATATGATGTCGATAAGGCAGGCTTAGATAAGTCATACAATTTAATGGCAGAGACTTATAAGAGAATATTTAATAGGCTTGGACTTAAATTTGTTATCGTGAATGCAGATAATGGTTCTATGGGTGGAAGTGCATCTCAGGAATTTATGGTAAAGTCTAGTATTGGTGAAGATGAAATAATTGTCTGTGATGATTGTGGATATGCATCTAATATTGAAAAAGCAGAATGTGTCTACACGCCAAAAGATGTATCCTCAATAACTAAATTAGAAAAGAAACTACAATATACACCTAATTTAAAAACAATAAGTGATTTGGTTGAGCCTCTTAATAAGAAAGAGTCTGACATGCTTAAAGCAGTTGTATACAAAGTAGATGATAAGAAAATCGTGGCTGCGTTTGTTCCAGGTGATAGGGAAATTGAAGAAATTAAACTACTAAGATGTCTTGGTGGAATTAATATCGAGATGGCGTCGCCAGAAGATATTGAAAGCATTGGTTCTGTTGCAGGTTTTGTTGGAGCGATTGGACTTAAAAATTGCACAGTTGTAGCTGACAATTCTGTTAAAGACATGGTTAATTTTATAATTGGTGCCAATAAGTTGGATTATCATTATGAGAATGCTAATTTGGAAGATTTGCATATAGATATCTTTGCTGATATCAAAAAAGCAAAAGCGGGCGACATATGTCCTAATTGTGGCAAAGTGCTGCAATCTATAAGAGGAATAGAGGTTGGACATATATTTAAACAAAACACCAAATACACCGAAGCGCAACAATGCAAATATTTAGATGTTGACGGCAAGAGTAAATATATGGAAATGGGGGCGTATGGAATTGGCGTAACAAGGACAATGAGTGCTATAATTGAGCAAAATTCTGATGATCTTGGAATAATTTTGCCAGACGAAATTGCTCCTTACAAGGTAGAAATTGTTATAGCAAATATTAAGAATGAGGATCAGGTTGTTCTAGCAGAGAAGATATATAATGACCTCTTGAATAAAAAAGTTGAAGTTTTGTTAGATGATAGGCAAGATGCGATTGGTGCAAAATTAAAAGATGCTGAATTGATAGGTGTGCCATATATCGTAGTTGTTGGTAAAAATACTGCTGAAGGTAAGGTAGAATTGATTAATAGACATAATATGGCAAGAGATATTATTGATGCAAAAGAAATAATAAATAAGTTTTAGTCGATAAAGAATCGGTCAATAAATTGTGAAGTGAACTTTTGAAGAGTTTTGGGTTGCACTTTACAAATTGATCGATTTTTTATTTTTATTTTTATTTTTATTTTTATTTTTTT
>CAJOPQ010000004.1 GCA_905236445.1 uncultured Clostridia bacterium | reverse complement strand
GTACAATAACATTTGAGAATACAACTGGCTGGAAGAAAGGTAGCAATGCTGACGTTACAAGTAATGTGAGTGATGTAGATGTAAGTACTCCTAGCCAAAATGCTACATGGCTAGCAGGAACAACTTCTGGCTACTACAACTATTACTGGAAGAGATTTTAAATATAATATATGATACAAAAAAACCGTTAGAACTAATCTTCTCTAACGGTTTTTTCTTAAGCTAATAAGATTTTCTTCTAAATATTGCGAAATTTATAATATTTGTTAGAATCAAAGTTACCAGCAAGATTGCCATGCTTAGATAAAAGTTTTGTGAAGAATATGATACCGGATCGAATATCTTGTTAAGTATATTCTCTGGCTTGTATGTTGTAACATAGAAGTATTTATTTAGATTGAAGTTGTTAGAAGGGAATATCGATGCTACATTCCATGTAATTTTGTCAAGTCCAACAAATCCAATTGCACATAAACTATTAGTGATTATGCTACCGACTAAGTTCTTCCAAATAATAGAGAAGAAGTAGAATATTGTAATATACATTATGGCTGTTAAGAATTGAAAACTGAAGTTAATGAGTATTGCAGTCATTGGTTGTAATTCTAGTACAGTCGAGGCATTGAATATAGATATAACAGTTCCAGCCTCTTCGCCAAAAATTATAATACCAGTAAAGCTACTTGCTACAAGTGTCAAAACAAAGATTATAAATGTAGTTATAATTGTGCTTAGATACTTCGACAATAATATATTGCCACGTTTATTAGGTGACATTAATGCCAACCTAAGTGTACCATTCTTTGCTTCACCAGACACTGTCTGTGATACAAAATATAACTGTAGAGCAATAACTAGAATTGTAACAATCTTGATTGCAAATACGATATAATCGTATGCAGTAATTTTATCATTTACTTGATAGTTGAATTGATAGTTTTCTAGCAAATCATTGGCATAAGTATTGGTGTCGATACAATATTTTGCAAAAGTAATCTGAGATTTTCTTTGATAAATTTCGTTATCATCTATATATTTCTCATAAGCATCTGATTCATAAATATATTTGATAATGACGGAGTTGTTAATTAGATCAATTATGCTATCGGCAAGCAAATTATGGTTATCAATTTCTTTTCTTAGTGCAAGCGAATCATGTGCACTATAAGCTTCTTCTATCTTAACCTCAATCATATCTTTATTGGTTGTTGCTTTGCCAATATATGCGTTAAGGTCTTGTAATTCTTGACTGCTTAATGAGATAACAGTAAAATTATCATCAAATTGTTTTATATTTGAAATCAATCTATTGCTAACTATATACTCTAATGTTTTGACATGTTCGGTTCTGGAAGTTATTGATCTATCAAGTATATCTCTAAAATTTTGCAAAGAAGTTTCCAAAGTATTAATAATTTCTTCTTTTGCAAGTATAATATTAAGATCAAATTCAACTAAACTATTATAGAATGTATAATAATCATTGACTTTTGTAGTTAGTCTAGTCAAATAGTTCTGTGCTGATGTATTGCTGAAGTTTTTGACTGGGGTATTAGAAATATATGCTGAATATTGCATATAACTTTCAAATAATTCATTATAATACACATTGAGGCCATAACGAATGAAGTTCTTTGCTATTCGAGTACTGTCGTTCATTTTGTCTCTAAATCCGCTACTATTAAGTAGGGTATATATTTTAGTACCTACATTTGTTTCTTCATTATCATAATATTCTCGTATCTGTGCTTCTAATTGTCGTATTTGTGTGAAAGTGCTATTGTTAATGTATTGCTCATTGGTAGAGAGAATATCAATATAACTGAAATAAGTTATATCGCTGAAATCTGTTATAACATCGCAATATTCCGTCAATCCCTCGTATAATTGTCTGCCTTGCGTATTAATTTTGTTGATGTCGCCTTGATTTTTGAGAACGCCTAAGTTAATGTATGCCGTATCTATAGTGTTATAGAGAGTATCTATTTTTTCTTCTCTTGCTTGCAGAACATTGTAGTAATTAAGAATATCATTTGCTTCGTAAAACTTTGCATCATTGACTTGTTTATAGGAATAAGTGTAATCCAAATATAAATCGTTATATGATTTTGTTTCGTCATAATCTTTTGAACTAGAGACAATAGTAGGGGAGAAAGGAAAAGCCAAAACTATGCTAAGCAAAACAATAGTAATAAGACCAACAATAAATATTGGATTACGCAATGTTTTATTAAGCTCTAATTTTAGGATTTTCCTCAAAACTATTTATACTCCTCTACGAATGATTTGTTAAATGCTTTTTTGTATAATACTTCTTCAAGTAGTTGCTCAAGACTCTTGGATATAACTTCAACTTTAAAAATTGAGATTTTGTAGTTCTCTAGCCTTTGTGTAATTTTTGCCTTATTATTTTCAGAACAATGAATTAATATTTTGTTGCCACACACTTGAGTAGGGAAGTTGAATTCATTAAGAACAATTTTGCCAGCAAAATTGGGATAATCAACGGTATATGCCAACTTCTGTTCTTTTTGTGATATCTGTCTTAATGAGTCCATGCTTCTTGTCTCTAGTATTGTACCATTATTAACTATGCCAATTGTATTGCACACGGCTTCTAGCTGACCAAGCATTTGGCTAGATAGTAAGAAAGCTATATGATGTTTGTTCGCAAGATTTTTAATCAAATCTTGTATGTCTTTCAACTCGTTAGCGTTAAGTCCAGTAAATGGATCATCTAGCACAATTAGTTTTGGATTAGATATTAGCGACATCGCAATACATAGTTTCTTTTTTTCTACAAGTGTGTATTTGGCCAATTTTGTTTTTAAGATTGGTTCTATATCCACAAGTCTTGCGGCGTTCTCAATTGTTGTTGTATCGAATTTGTCTCTTAGGCTTGTGAATAACTTAATATTTTCTAATCCTGTAAGGTAGCCATATAAGTTGGGCAGGGTAATAAAACCAGACATATAACTTGCTGCTTTTGCAAAATCTTGTTTGTAATTATATCCCAGTATGGATATTTCTCCATTAGATGGAATAATAGATCCTGTGATGGCACGAAGTATAGCAGATTTGCCAGAATCTGTGGGACCTAGCAGTCCAAAAATCTCGCCTTCATATACATCAAATGAGGCGTTATTAATGACAAGTCTTTTCCCAAAGGCTTTTGTTAAATTTTTTACTGTAAGAACTGGATTTGACAAATTCTTCCTACTGGGCAAAAGTATATTTTCTGCCACACTCCATTTTTCATTTTTCCTTTTTGATTTTATCATATTGAAGTTATTTTGTAAAATCATATTTGTCTTTATTTGAGAATAAAATTTATAGAGTAATTAATTAAAAAATCTAATGGGAGAATAAAGTTGTGCCTAAAGTTATCAAAAATATTATTGGTTCTATAATTCCTGCTATTATTACTATAATATCTTGCTTTGTTGACACCAAAGTAGATAATTATCTAAAACTTATTCTTCTTAGTGTTGTAATTTTATCTTGTAGTATTACTTTCTTTTTTGATGGCAAGTTAAACAAATTTTTGCAAAAATTATTATATGTTTTCTCATGGTTAATTTCGGTTATATTTGCAAGTTATTTATTTTTAGACCATTTTGATTTGCTTAAATATTTTACATCAATTACTGCTATTAAGGAACTAATTCTTAGTACTGGCTCAAAAGGAGTATTAATCTTTTTACTTATTCAAATTTCTCAAGTGGTTTTTTTGCCCATTCCTGCAGTGGCACTTTTATTAGTTGGCGTTGTAATATATGGACCATTTAATACAGCTATACTGTGTTCAATAGGAGTAGTGATTGGATCTTGTATATCATTTATGCTAGGTAAAACTTTTGGATATAAGTTTATTAGCTGGTTTGTGGGGGAGGAGAAGTTAGATAAGTATTCCCACATGCTTCAGCACAATGGTAAATTTATATTGTCGGTAGTTTTTATTTTTCCTTTTTTTCCTGATGATTTGTTCTGTATGATAGCAGGTGTGTCACCAATGACATGCAAAGAATTTTTCGTGATATGTGCAACTTTGAGACCAATAGCAATTATTGTCATGTGTATATTTGGTGGGGGAAGTATATTCTCCCTACACAATCCTATAGGCATTGTTATTTTTAGTATTTTTGTATGTGTTGTCATTATTTCTATGATTGTATTTTTTAAGAAGAATAAGAAAGTAAAAGCATTAT
>CAJOPQ010000003.1 GCA_905236445.1 uncultured Clostridia bacterium | reverse complement strand
TTTGATAACAAAAAATATGGCACAATAGTGGTGTCTTATTTTAGGAGCAAAGATGTATAAATTAGTAAATATCAAGGAAGGAATGCCAACTAGTGATTACGCAATTTTTCTACTTGAAAAGGAGGTAGAATTTGCAAAGTGTGAGGGTATTAATGTCTTAGTGTTCATACATGGCTATGGATCGAAAGGTTATGGTGGAGTAATTAAAAAAGAAGTTGCTAATAAATTGATGGAATTGAAGAAGAAGAAAAAGATTGTGACTTACGTATTAGGCGAACACTGGGCAAGTATCAATGATGATGTCAAACTTATATGTAAGTATGCTCCAGAATTAACTGTTAGTAGTCAAGTCGCAAATGTTAACAATGGTGTTAGTGTTGTATTAGTTAGTGAAGATTAGTAAATGTTGTGCTAATCTTTTTTTTAATTTTAGATATATTTCAACAAGTTTCGACATATTATTTTGTATGGCAAAGTTGCCAAATAGTTATTAAGTTGGAGCAGAAATAATATGTTTATATCAAGGGCAGAACAATTCGCTAGATTTATCATAGAAAACAAAACTACTATAAGAAAAACAGCTGATTATTTCCATTATAGCAAAAGTACAGTACATAACGATGTGTCTAATAATTTGCCATTATTTAATTATGAATTATATATTGAGACAAAGAAAATACTTAACGATAATTTTGCACAAAAACATATAAGGGGAGGATTGGCCACAAAAAGAAAATATGAAAAGCAGTCGTAGAGTTTTAGAGCTTGTCTGTGTTATAATTGGCACTTTTATAGGGGCTGGTTTTGCTAGTGGTAAAGAGGTTGCAGTGTACTTTTCCAAATATGGTTTTGTTGCAGTTATTATGTGTTTTTTAGTACTTTTTTTATTTTACTTTTTTATCACAAAGTGTCTATATATTGGCAAAAAGTATTGTGTCAGTGACAACAATATTGGAGCAATTTTCAAAAAACGCAATAAGGCTGTAAGATTGATTGTACTTATTTCTTCACTAATTAGTGTTGGTGCGATGATTGCTGGCGTGTATTCTCTTGGGATAATTGTTGGCAATGAAATATCTGCAATTATATTACCAATGATCTGCATGGCAATTGTTTTTGGTGTGCTTATAAGAGACTATAGAGGGTTGTGTGCTGTCAACGTAATTGTTGTGCCTGTAATAGTAATATTAATAATAATCATAACAGCCACTACATGTTGTCGCTCAATTGCAGTAACGATTCCTTTGGACAACGTTCTAATGTCAGCTGTCGGTGGTGGCGTGAGCAGTATAATATATGTTTTTTTTAACATGCTATCTTTGGGAATATTGATGTTACAAGTAGGGTACAAATATTCGGACAAAGAGATTAAAGTCGCTTCCAAAATTGCTTCCTGTATAATCTGCTTGCTTATATTGTTGATAACGCTGTCGATAACTTTATCCACTCCTGATGTATTTGCTTCCGATATGCCATTGTTGCAAGAGAGTGTACACATAGGGAAGTTCTTTAGCATTATATTTGCAATAGCACAAGTATGTGGAATAGTTACCACACTTCTTAGTTCTACATATATATCTAGCAATATTGTTGCAAGTGTAACAAATAATAAGAAGTCTGCTATCATTATAGTATTGTTGGTGGGGGTGGTTGTCTCTTTTTTTGGATTTTATAATATAGTTAATTATCTCTACAAATTAACTGGTGTTCTAAGCTGTATATTCTTTGTGATGTTGTATATTTCTCTTCGAGAAGCAACTGCTGATTTAAGTCATATGAAGTTGTGTTGCAATACTACCAAAAATTAGATTTGGTAGTATTTTTTGTAAAGAAAATAGTGAAGTGAGATTATAGATTAATATGGGATAGGAAACTATGACCATTTAACATTCTTACTACTAATAAATTCATAAAAACAAAACAAAAAAACACTTATATAATATTGTTTGTAATTAATAATTTTTATGATATAATCTCAAATGAGTTAAAATAGTATATTAATTTTATAACAAGATAATATGACGAAACTAAATTGCAGATTATGGAAGATTTGCAGTTATGATTTATTTAAGTGTAATTTAGGTTACGAGTTACAATAAAAAAACTTTGCGTTGTATCTGTAACAAAGCAATATATTTAACAGTCTAAATGTAGGCAACACTTAAGGAGGAAATGATGACATTATATTTATCAATAATTAGTGCGACTCTTTTAATTCTAATTGGTTTTAACTCTTTAGTCGCAACGGAAATATTTGCCACAGATGCAAAGATTCTAAATGGGGCTATTTTAAAATCATTTTTTGCAATCGTATTTATCAATATGATTATTCCTATATTTTTTAGCATCCTACCAAAAAAATGGTTTGGTGTAGATAATAAAAATTTTGACGTCTCTAATAAAGAAAGGAAATTCTATGAAGCAATTCATATTCGCAGATGGAAAGACAAAATATGGGAATTAGGTTGGTTGGGAGGTTTTGGCAAAAGTCAGATAAAAGAGCCACACAATATTCAATATGTAGAAAAATTTATAGTTGAGTCCAATAAAGGAATGGTGGGTCACTTACTTAGAATTGTGTTTGGCTTTTGTATTATTGGTTTGTTCCCACAATACTTATGGAATATTTGCTTGCCTATTGTGTTAGTAAATATGTTTTTAAATTTGTTGCCAATAATGGTTCTACGATATAATTTGCCAAAATTAAAAATATTGTACACTAGACTTGTTAGAGAGAATGCTGGTATAGTTGATCAAGAACAATTAATTACAACAGCAACTAAC
>CAJOPQ010000002.1 GCA_905236445.1 uncultured Clostridia bacterium | reverse complement strand
AGTCTTGTCAATCTGATTTTTACTGACATTTTTTTCTCCCCTTTTGTAATGTATTGTATGCTCGTTAATTATACACTCAGAGCAAATTATTGTTGTGTATATTTTTAATACTAAGCCATAGTAGCTTAAGTATGAAATACCAAAATGTCTAGAATGGTAGTCCTAAACCTTTGAGTGCGCTTAGTCCATTGCCACTTTTGAACCTTTTCATCATTTCCTGTGTCTGCTCATAATTCTTTAGAAGTGTATTAACGTCTTGAATAGTAGTTCCACTTCCTTGGGCAATTCTTTTCTTATTGCTTCCCTTAATTATCTCTGGATTTGCACGCTCTTTTGGTGTCATTGATCTTATGATTGCTTTGATCTTCTCGATTTTTTTCTCATCAATTGCATTTTCGTCTATCTTCAACTTGCCAATGCCCGGAATCATAGAAAGCATATTCGTCACACCACCCATCTTCTTGACCTGATCAAATTGTGCAACATAATCATCTAGTGTAAAAGAATTCTTTCTAAATTTCTCTTCAAGCTTCTTAGCCTCTTCCTCTGAAATGGAATTTTGTGCCTTCTCAATCAAAGTTAGCACATCGCCCATGCCAAGAATTCTACTAGCCATTCTGTCTGGGTAGAAAGCTTCAATATCCGATATTTTTTCTCCTATACCACAGAACTTAATTGGCTTGTTGACTACTTGTTTTATACTTAGTGCAACACCACCTCTTGTATCACCATCGAGTTTTGTTAGAATAACACCAGTTATATCCAACGCTTCATTAAAAGTTGTTGCCACTGTTACGCCATCTTGTCCTGTCATGCTATCTACAGTAAGCAAAATCTCATTAGGCTTTGTTATTTCCTTAATATCTTTTAACTCTTGCATCAACTCTTCATTGATATGCAATCTTCCAGCTGTATCAATGATGACAACATCAAAAGATTTCGTCTTGGCGTACTCCAAAGCATTTTTAGCAATAACTTGAGGCTTCTTGGTCCCTTCTTCATATACCTCTACTTTGGCAGTATTTCCCACAACTTTCAGCTGATTAATAGCAGCAGGTCTATATATGTCGCACGCAACAAGCAAGACTTTTTTGCCTTGACCTTTTAACATGTTGGCAAGTTTGCCGCACATTGTAGTCTTACCTGCACCTTGCAGACCACACATCACTATAACTGAAGGTTGACTATTCAACTCTAATTTTGCATTCTTGTTACCAAGTAGTTCGGTCAATTCTTCATGCACAATCTTAACAACCTGCTGACCGGGAGTAAGACTCTTCAACACTTTGTCTCCAATAGCCTTCTCAGATACACGATTAACAAAATCTTTGACAACCAAATAATTAACATCAGCCTCGAGCAAAGCAACACGAATCTCTCTCATTGCTTCTTTTATCTCAAGTTCTGTAAGTTTTCCTCTTTTGGTAAGTTTATCAAGAACATGAGTCAATTTCATGCTCAAGTTTCCAAATAATGCCATACTACTCCTTTAACAAGTTGATTATATCTGAAATATTGCTATTTGTTAGCCCTAAATCGCTTAGAGCAGATTCTATCTTATCTATTTTGAAAGATAAATGAAGTTTATTCTCATATCCTTCTAACAACTTAATAGACTCCTTAATGTTGAAATTTACTGCCTGCCGAGATATACCATAAATTTCGGAAATCTCTGTTAATGTTAAGTTATTAATAAGATAGTCAGTAAGACATTCTCTTTGCTTATCAGTTAACAGATTGCCATAGATATCAAACAAATTCAAAATTTTTAAATTATCAGATAAATCCATTGTCTAATAGTCTCCGTCTTGTAAAGTAAATTTACTTGACAGCATTATTATAAACTCTTTAATAATGCTTTGTCAATACTTTTTTAACACTTTTAAACATTTTCAATAAAAAAAGGCATTAATCTGCCTTAAAAATAAATTAAGTAAAGATGGCTTTCAATATCAATCCTATTACAAAAGAGAGAGTCGCAAGCAACACTGTCCTTATAATCAACATACTTGCTGTTACTTTCTTGTTATGCTTTTCTCTTGCAAATGCTTTGCCATTCTCACTTAGACTTATAAGATAAACTGTTTGTCCTTTTTTGTCTGAATATATCACATCGATATATTTATCAAGCACTAAATTCTCTATAATTTTTTCTATTTCGAATTCTGTCAAATCCTTGTTATTGCACAACTGCATAGAAATATCCTTTGCAGAAAGTAAACATTTCCCATTACCTGCATTGCAAGTGTCAAATAAAAGTTGCATTACAGCTTTTTCTTTTCTATTTAGCATTTTGTCTACCTCATTATTCCAATCATAATACTACCAAGCAACGCCCCAAGAAAGCCACATATAGCTGACACTGCCCCAATTATAACTGCTAAGCCTACAGTTTTCTTTTTTTGTTTTGTGTCCTCTTTCCTCTTTTCTTCAATACGTCTGCCCTTTGGCATTATTGCCAGACATACTTGCTTATCATCGATATACTTGATGTCAATATATTCATTTTCAGATAAAAATGTAAGATACTTAATCAACACTTCCAAATCAATATTGATAGCAAGTTCTTTTAGAATTTCATTTAGTTCTAATATTGAATAACTAATTTGTGCACAATGAAGATTCAAATATTTTAATAATTTATTGCTTAACTTATCTAACATATCCATCTCCTACAATTAATAAATTACAACTATGCAAATATTATAAAATGTGCTTAATTTTCTCTTTTTCAGAATATTTGTATAGTACTATCTTAGAGCCAATTGTCGTAACCACTTCACTTGCAGACAGTCGTGATAAATTATCTGCCAAATCGTTAATATCGTCATCACATGAATTTTGCACTTTGATCTTTATTAGCTCATGAGCAAAAAGATTATCTTTGATTTGGTCAACAACACCATCTGTTACACCCTCTTTACCAATGTATATCAAATCAGGTAAAGTCTGCGCAAGGCTTCTTAAATGTATACGTTCTTTCTTATTTAACATATCTTGTTTTAATTATTCGGCGTACTCAAATTCTATATCACCAAAAATAATTTTATCCCCCTCTTTTAATCCTTCTTTCTTCAACGCTTCAATTATTCCACTTTCCTTCACTCGTTTTTGAAAATACGCATTTGATCTAAAATCATCAAGTGCAACATTGCCAAGAAGTTTTTCTACCATATCGCCTATTACTTCGAAACCATCTTCTGTCTTTATTATTTCGAAATGAGTATAATCTTTGAGATCAATATCATACTCTTCCACTTCTAATCTCTCTTTTGGAGGTAATTTAGAAAGTTCTGAGATAACTTCTATCATCAATTTCTCTACGCCATCGTTAGATATTGCACTAATTGGAAAAATCGGTTTATCTTTTACTTTTGCTTTGAAATCTTCAATAACAGTCTTGTCTTGTAACAAATCGCACTTATTAAGTGCTATAATTTGAGGCAAATCGGCAATTTCTTTGCTATAAGACTGAAGTTCTTGCTGTATATCAAGATAATCTTGATAAGGATCTCTACCTTCGGATCCAGAAATATCTACAACATGAATAAGCAATCTCGTTCTTGCTATATGCCTTAAAAATTCATGACCAAGTCCAACACCTTCGCTTGCGCCAGTAATTAATCCCGGAATATCAGCCATTACAAATGAATATCCGTTAAGCGCTACAACACCAATATTAGGTGCTAGAGTGGTGAAATGATAATTCGCAATCTTAGGTTTTGCATTAGATACAATTGATAGAAGTGAACTCTTGCCAACATTTGGATAACCAACGAGTCCAACATCTGCCAAAGTTCTTAATTCTAGTATGAACTCATACTCCTTAGTTTTGACACCCTTTTCACTAAATCTAGGTGCCTGTCTTGTAGGAGTCGCAAACTTTGCATTACCTCTACCTCCTCTGCCACCTTTTAATATAACAGCAGTATCATCAACATTCATCAAATCTGCTAATACATTATTATTCTCGGCATTTCTTATGACGGTACCTGCAGGCACTTTGATGATTACATCTTCTGCACTTTTGCCATATTTGTTATTGCCACTTCCGTTTTCACCATTAGCTGCCCTAAAGACTTTCTTATATCTAAAATCTATAAGATTTGACAAATTTTTATCTGCAACAAATACAATATTGCCACCTTTGCCACCATCACCACCATTCGGCCCACCGTTTGGTACAAATTTTTCCTTTCTGAATGCAACAGCACCATCGCCACCGTCTCCTGCTTTGCATTTTATTTTTACTTTATCTACAAACATATCTTTATTCCCTTACATATTGCTTTGAATTAGTATATATTAAATCTTTTATTTTTTCAATTCTTTTATTCTTATTTTGGACTATTTTTCTACCTTTTTATCATATTTGCATATATCTTTGACCACACAGTCTCTACAGTTGTAACCTACTGCTTTGCAGTGATATCTACCGAACAATAACAACAAATAGTGAAGTTCTATCCAATACTTCTCTTCATACATTGATTTAAGACATTCTTCAACAGCGTTAGGATCATTTGTATGTACTAAGCCTAACCTGTTGGTTACTCTAAGTATGTGTGTGTCTACAGGAAGTGCAGGTATTTTATAGCCTTCTGCCAGAACTACACTTGCTGTCTTTCTGCCCACCCCTGCCAGCGATGTTAATTCTTCGATAGTTCGAGGCACTTGTCCATTGTATCGTTCTACTATATCCTTCGACATAGAAATTAAATTTTTAGCTTTTATTTTATACGTTCCACACGGTCTAATAATTTCTTGTAGTTCCTCCTCATTGGCTCGTGACATACTATAACAATCTGGATATTTTGCAAAAAGTGCTGGAGTAACCATATTTACACGCTTATCAGTACATTGTGCACTCAATACAACTGCAACTATTAATTCAAAAATGTTATTATAATTCAATTCACATTCCAAATTTGGAATTAACTTTTTTAACTTTGTATAAATATCTTTTGCAATTTTATCCATATCTCACCAAAAAATTTTTGCTACTTAAATTGTAGCAAAAACTAATTAGTGTTGCAAGCAAATACAACCATGTTAAAAGCATTAAGATCTAGACAATATTAGTGTAGTAAGTATTATTACCAGTTATTTTTTCGCCAAATATTTTGTACTGGCTGCTGAGACCTAAACTCTTTATGCAATATAGCACCTTATTCAAGTTAGAATATTTTGTTTTTAGAGATAAACCGCAAGAAACTGAAAGTTGTCGCGGTGTAGGCATAACAACATTTCTAACCCATACATTATCCAAACATTGATGCAATCGCATGGTGTCAATGCGATTAGCAAACACAACTATAATATTGTTTGTTATATTAATCACGGTTTTGCCTCCCACTTCATAATATTATAATAAGACTTAACTTGTTAAAACGGGGCTTAAAAAATATGATCTATCTTGATAATTGTTCAACAACACATCACAAACCTCTTAGCGTCAAAATGGCAATGCTAAAAGGAATAGGAAAATATAATTATAATGCAGGTCGTGCCGGATACGGCAACGCTATAAAAGCTTCTATGAAAGTATTAGAATTGAGGCAAACTGCATGTGATTTTTTTGGTGCTTCAGACTGTAGCAATGTAATAATTACGAAGAGCTGCACAGAAAGTCTTAATATTGCCATTAGAAGCAATCCAAAAATAAATGGAAATATTGTCACAACCATCTTTGAGCACAACTCTGTATTAAGAACATTGGAATACATGAAGCAAACTTATGGGATTAGCTACACCCTACTTACACCGAACAAATTTGGCAAAATTACTCTAGATTCTGTCAAAAACTCAATACAATCTAACACATATATGGTGATTATTAACCATGTATCTAATGTTACCGGAAGTATCCAAGATATAGAAGGAATCGGAAAATTGTGTCATGATAACAAATTGATATATGTAGTTGACTCAGCACAAAGCGGTGGACATAAGAGAATTAACGTCAACAAATGTCATATCAATTATTTGGCCTGTGCTGGACACAAAGGCCTACTAGGTCCACAAGGAATTGGACTATTAATCTGCAACAATGCAAAACCAAACCCTCTGCTTTTTGGTGGAACAGGTACAATGAGTGACAAATTACAACAGCCAACAGATATACCGGAAGGCATTGAAAGTGGAACAATGAGTGTAGCCAATATTATGGCACTAACAGCTGGAATAAAATATGTAAATCAACATTTAGAAAAATTTGAGCAACATGAAAAAATCCTTACCGAATATTTATGGAAAGAAATGAATAAGACAAAGAATGTAATTTGCTACTCACCTAGCGATGCTGTCGGCGTAATATCTTTTAATATAAACGGAAAAACAAGTACTGAAGTTTCGCAAATTTTAGAACAAAATAAAATTGAATGTCGAAGTGGATTACACTGCGCACCAAAAGTTCACGAGTATTACAAGACTTTAAAAACTGGAATGTGCAGAATTGGACTTGGATATAATACAACTTTATCTCAAATCAAAAGATTAATAAATGTGATTAAATCGATCGCAGAAAATTAAATACCCATTAAGGGTATTTTTTATAATATCTTTTCTAAATTCAACCAACCATATCCTTCTACATTACGATCACCAGTTAGTTGGTTGCAATTATTTATTAATATTTTTTTAATTTGGTCTGGAGAGTGATTAGGATATTTCTTAATAAGTTTCGCTACAACACCAGCGACGATTGGCGTTGCAACACTTGTGCCACTCATCTTAGTATAGTGTGTTTTATTAATATGAAAATTACAAGCAGAGATTACGTCTACACCACTAACTATTACATCTGGTTTGTAGTTACCAAAGACAGGACCACGGCTAGAAAACTGTGCGACCTCAAACATATTCTTGTTGTAGACATCACCTACTCTATTATCTTGAAGGGCACCTACGCTAATTACTCTACTACTAGCACTTGGAGACTTAATAGTTTCTGCATCTGGACCAGAATTGCCACAAGCACACACAACACACACTCCAGCATTCCATAGAGCTTCTGCACCCAATACTAAAGGATCATCTTTATCCAAAACATTACTCCCAAAACTCATACAAACAATTTTGATATTATATTTCTCTCTATTATCATATATATACTGCATTGCCGACAGTATTGTTAATGCATTAGTTTCACCATCACTGTCTAATGCCTTTATGACAACAATATTATTGTTATAGTCAATACCAGAATATTTACTGCCAGAAACAGTACCATTTCCGCAAATTAACGAAGTAACAAAGGTGCCGTGTCCATTATCGTCATATAGCCTTGTTTTGCCATTAATTAGATCAACAAAACTAATTATATTACAATGTCTCCCCAGCGTGAAATCTAAATGTGGATAGACACCTGTGTCAATTACAGCAATCGAAAACGATGCCGTTTCATCATTTGGATTATTAACTCCAATAATTTGTTTTGCAACATTAACAAGCGTGCAAACTTTTGATACAGAAGATATATATACTACATCTTGCTTGCTTGCAAGTTTATACATGTTTTTAAATGTCAAATTAGTAACTACGGAATTAATGAAACTGTAATAATTATATGTATCTAAATTATTTTCTTGAATATATTTTTTTGCACAAGCATCGCTGTCAAATCTTACTATACAATATTGCTTAGCATGTTCTCCCAAGATATTAATACTGTTGAGCAAATTCCTATCTATCTTATTAATCATTATTTCACCATGTTAATTAAATCATCAAAATATTGTTTTTGTTCATCGGTTAGATATGGAGATAAAACTTCTTTCATATTTTGTATTTTCTCATCACTAAAAGTCCCATTGTTCTTTGCCAATTTACTTTCTTTTATGAATTCGTTTAGCAACTCTTGTTGATTCAACTTAGAATAATTGTTGTACATTTTTTCAATATTGTTTTCATCTAATTTAGATGAATTATTATTTACTTTTTTATTATTTTGTGAATAATTATTATCTACTTTGGGTTCATTTTTTTCGATATATGATTTGAAATTCATACTTGATTACCAGCCTACATTTATTTATATTTATGTATGTCACAGAAATCAATAATGTTAACATTTGCTATCGGTTTATCATATATATTGTAAAAATAATTTTATAAAGAGTAGCGATGAATAACGAGCAATTAATTAAAACAATCAGCGACATGTATCCATATGGTCAATTTCCTTCTCAATACATTAAGTCTAATCAAAATAAAGACAATGTAAATCTTTATACGCAAGAAAAATTTGAACAGAATAATGTTAATATTCAATCATTAAATGAATCAAACACTAACAACACTCAAAACAATAATGAAAAATCAAATATAACAATTCAAGCATTGTTGCCATTAATGAATAAACTGAAAAATAAAGAAAAGATGAACAGTACAGATCTGATCACAAATTTAATGCCAATTATTGCTGGCAATAGAGGAAAGGATATTGGAGCAATGCTCAAACTACTCACTCCAAATGATTCAGACGTTGTACACACAAACAATCAAGAAACTTTACATTCTAGCAAATATAAATCGATCGACTCCTACGAGAGAGTATAAAAAAAGTATTTATTAAAAAAATTAATAAATACTTTTTTACTACATCCAGCTTAAAATATTTTCCAACTTTGCAACCCCAACATATCTTTTGACGATTTCACCATCTTTAAATAGTATTAATGTTGGAATCGAAACAATCTTAAATTCATCAGTTATTAGCTCGTTGTCATCGACATTAATTTTTTGAATGTATAATCCATCAATTTTTTTGTCAATTAATTCTACAATTATTTCAGATTGCATCTTGCAAGGCATACACCAATCGGCATAAAAATCTAACAATAGATACTTGTTTTCTTTTTTCAATTGTTCTAATTGATCCAATTCCATTACTACAACCTCTCTTCTAAATAATTGATCAATTCTTCCTGTTTTATACTATCCTGTATACCTTGTTGCATATTTTTAATTGTTAATGTCTTGTTATTAACTTCATCTTCACCAATCACAATTACAAACTTAACATTCAATTTGTCTGCATATTTAAATTGTGCCTTAAGCCCCCTACCCATTAAATCATATTCTACGCTATAACCATTTTGTCTTATGTTAGAAGCCAATTTTGAAATAACAGTGGAATCTTCAATTGCTGAAGCAATATATATATCTGGCGTGTCATCTTCACCATATTTATATCCAACACTATCTAGATACATCATTAGTCTCTCAAGCCCAATTCCAAAACCTATAACTGGAGTAGGCTTGCCACCCAATTCTTCAACTAAGTTGTTATATCTCCCACCACCACCAAGAGCAACCTGACCTTGATCTTGCGTGATGTTAAGAATTTCAAATACTGTGCCAGTGTAATAATCTAGGCCTCTAACCAAGTTAGTGTCAACAATATATGCAATATTTAAATTATCCAAACTTTTCTTAATTTTGTTGAATTTCGCAGAACAACTTTCGCACAAATTATCTGCAAGTCTAGGTGCACATTGCAACAACTCTTTGCAAGAGTCAACTTTGCAATCTAACATTCTAAGAACATTCTTATTATATCTATTATTACAATCGCTACAGAAATTTTTTAAATTTGGCTTAACAAAATCTCTAAGCAAATTTTTGTATCTTTGACTACATTCACTACAGCCAAGATAATTAATAGAAAATGTTGGAGTTATGTCAAAAGATCTGAAAAAATCATTAAGAAACATAAATATTTCCACTTCACTCTCTACATTATCCGAACCAAACATCTCTACACCAAATTGATGGTGTTCTCTCAGCCTCCACGCTTGAGGCTTCTCGTATCTAAAACATGGCGTCTTATAATAAACTTTTAATGGCAAAGGATTATTAAACAATCCATTTTCAATAAAAGATCTAACTACCCCGGCCGTTCCTTCTGGCTTAAGCGTTATACTTCTCTCACCTTTGTCTAAGAATGTGTACATTTCTTTGTTGACAATGTCACTTCCTTCTCCAGCACCTCTTACAAACAATTCAGTTGATTCAAATGTTGGTGTAGCAATTTCTTTGATATTGTACTTTTTCGTAAGATTATCAATTATTCGATAGACATGGCGCCATTTGAAGCTTTCATTTGGCAACATATCCTTAGTACCTTTAGGTATATTAATCATAATATTCTCCTTTGTTAAACTATTGTAACACAGTTTTATTATTTTTTTCTATATATTCAGCACACTTTTTGCAAAATTTACCTTTACTTACTATATCAAGTCTGTGCATAGCCCTACTTGAAGCTATGAATAATAAGTTATTCTCAAATTCTGTTGAGAAATTCTCCTCACTTGCATTGTATACTATAACTTGATCAAACTCTAATCCCTTACTATTGAAAGCAGATATTATAGTGACTCCACCTTGTAACAAATCTTTGTTGGAAGAAACTAAATGCAAGTTGTCTAGTATGCCATTGTACTTGTTATACAATTCTATTGCTTGCTTATTATTCTTGGTTATAATAGCAGTATTATTATATTTGTTATCCACCAATCTGGTCAACAAATTGCATTCTTCATTATCATTTGTAATCCAGAAGCCAACATCATCACCACTACGTTTAACATATTCAATTTGTTTATTTTCTGCTAAATATGCAAAAAATTCAGTAATTTGCATAGTAGATCTATAACTCTTGTTCAATTCAATATTGTTAATATCAGCGTTAAAAATATTCGAATAATTTTGTAATATGTTATTTGCCCCCAATTTGTCAACAAATTGTGTTGTATCGCCAAGCATTGTCTTACAACAAGGATATAGCATATCTACAATCTTTAGTTGCACAGCACTATATTCTTGCATTTCATCAATGATCAAATGTTGAATTTTTGTGTCCACGTTATATCCAGCAACAAACATTTTAATAAACCAAATTGGATATGCATCTTCGTTCTTAATTTTGCCACTCCTAAGCTTCATATCTCGACCAACAGATTTTAAGAACTTAATATATAAGTTGACTGGGCTTCTATCTGGCACAAAACTCATAAGCTGTTCAAAAATCTCAACCTTTATTCGCTTCAGAGCCCCTGCACTCTTTACATTATAGAAGTAATCGTTAACTAATGCGTCAGCTATCCAACAAATTCTCGTAAATGTTGACTGTTCTTTATATGTTTCAAAATAAAGTTTGCTAATCTTATCTTGAGGAATTATTATCCCCATTATAGATATTGTCTTTGGTTCAAAAGAATTCGCAATTTCTTGGTAACAATAATTCTCCAAACGATTCAAAAACTCATAAGAAATCTTGTATTTCCAATTATCAACTTGACCACTATAATTGATTATTCTATCCATTTGATCGCTTTTGAATTCTATATCTGCAATATTATGTAAATGCTTTCTACATAAAGCATCAAGCACAACTTTACTTACGTCTTGCTCTGCCAAATCAGGTAATACTTGTGATATATAACTAGAAAACGCATTATTATGTGACAACACCAATACACTGTCACTTGTTAATTTACCTTTCAACTTGTACAATAAATATGCTATTCTATGCAAGGCTATCGCAGTCTTACCAGAGCCAGCCACACCATTTACGACCAAGTTAACTCCTTCGGGGCTTCGAATTACTTTGTTCTGCTCTGCCTGAATAGTCTGGACTATACTTTTCATAGAATTAGAACTATTTTGTCCCAAAGCATCTTGTAACAACTCATCTTCAATTGCAACATTGGTATCAAAGAAATATTTCAACTGACTATCTTCTATTTTGAACTGTCTTTTGTTGGTTAATTTTACATCAAGTGTTGAATTATCAGACACTATCTTAGCATCACCAACTTCATAATCATAAAATATACTAGCAATTGGAGATCTCCAATCCAACACAATAAATGTATTATCTTTATCATTAAGCGTATGAGTACCTATGTAATATTTCTCACTTTGGTTGGTATCTTCTGGAATAATATCAATTTTTGCAAAATATGGACTAAAAATCATTTTCACATAAATGCTTTGTAGTTGCTTCAGTTTCTCAACCTCATTCAATCTTTGCTCAAGTGTTTGTTGCATATTTGACATTAAAAGAGCATTTTCTTCTGACAACGTATTGAGATTCATATCTTTCATAGAAGAAAGATATTTTTCATTCTCAGTATTAAAAATATTCTCCTGATTCTCCTCTTCACATTGACAATCAGCAATGTTTTGTCTAAGAATTTGGATTGTTCGCGACAAATATTGTTCTTCTACTATCCTATCTTTTTCCATAACTTTTCCTAAATAAATACTAATAATAGAAGATTATAGCATAATAAAAACACAAAATACAAGCCTTTAATTATATAACTTTCTAAATAATACTTAAATAAAAAAACTATTGTGCATCTACACAATAGTCCAAAAAATACAAACTATGCTCCCTCAATCAGCATCTTATCGGCAACTAGAGCTATAAACTCGCCATTTGTTGGCTTTTCATTGTCAGAATAAACTTTGATACCAAATAAATTATTGATGTTTTCAATTTTGCCTCTATTCCATGCAACCTCTATAGCATGCCTAATTGCACGCTCAACTTTGCTAGAGCTTGTATCAAATTTCTTCGCTATACTTGGATACAACTTCTTTGTTATGCTATTAATGATATCTGGAGTCTCTATTGCCATCTTAATAGCTTCTCTTAAGAATTGATAGCCTTTGATATGTGCAGGAATTCCTACTGATATGAAGATATTACTTAATTTGCTGTCAATATTTTTACTACGACTAATCTCAGATATCTTTGTATCCTCCTTGACCTTGATGTTATTATTATTAATAATTTCATCAATCCTTTGTATTAGCACATCTTCGCTATATGGCCTCATAATATAATAGCTAGCACCCAATTGTAGAGCTTTTTGCACAAAAGTATCTTTTGTTATGGCAGACAAGATAAGGACTTTTACATCTAAATCATTTTTTCTTATTCCCTCCAAAAATTCAAAGCCGTCGGAATTTTGCAAGATAATATCTGAAATTACCAAATCAACTTTGTTTGACTTTAGAAATTCTAAAGCCCCTTGTGCATTATCAAAGTTGGCACAAACTTTGAAACTGCCATTGCCTTCTAATTTTCCAATCAGTTCATTCCTTTCTTCTTCGTTTGCATTTAAAACTAAAATTTTCTTTTCAAACATATTTCCACATCCTTAAGTGTTAAAATTTGTCACACACAATACGCAAATATTACAGCAATTAACATTTTTTGCAAATATTTTTTTATAAATTTCTTTGCAAAATTTGTCAAATTTTGTCAAATTTTCTGATTTTGTGCTTTCAAATTTATTGATTTATGATAAATTATATAAGAAAAATCGTTTATTTTAGGGATTTTTTATTTGAAATCAATTTTTTTAAAATCGTACACTTTTTTAGTTGTAAAAATTTGATAATTAACTGCGAGAATTAAAAAACTAGCAAAATTATTGACATAAATTGTTTTTAATTCTATTATATATGCATGAAACAAAGCAAATGTAAATTATGTGCGAGAAATTGCAATATTATAAGAGATGAAAGTATAGGATATTGCAAATCGAACAACGATATTAAGATAGCCAAGGTAATGGTACATATGTGGGAAGAGCCAATCATTTCTGGAACAAATGGAAGTGGTGCCATTTTTTTTAGCAATTGCAATCTACGATGTGTATTTTGTCAAAATTACAAAATTAGCCACAATGGCAACGGTAAATATATCACTTCTGCAGATCTTGCCGATATTATGAAGAATCTTGAAGCACAAGGAGTGCATAATATCAACCTTGTTACACCAACGCACTACACTAATCAAATTATTGAAGCACTTAATATTTACAAACCAAATATACCAATTGTATGGAACACAAATGGATATGAAAATATTGAAACTATTAAGAAACTTAAAGATTATGTTGACATATTTCTATTTGATTTGAAATATTTCAATAACAATTTAAGCAAAAAATACTCTAGTGCAGACAACTATTTCGATGTCGCCACCAAGAATATTATGGAGGCAAGAACGCTTATTCCACAAGATTTAATCGAAGATGGAATTATGAAAAAAGGCATTATTATACGCCATCTTGTTTTGCCCAACTGCACAAATGATAGCATACACATTTTGCAATGGATTAAAGAAAATTTGGGCTCAACACTTGTCAGCGTCATGAGTCAATACGCTCCTTACTTCAAAGCACATAATTATCCCGAAATCAACCGCAAATTAACAAAACTGGAATATAAAAGAGTTGTTGCTATGTGCGATAATTTGAACCTCAATGGCTTTGTACAAGATATGGACAGTGCAACAGATGACTATGTGCCAGATTTCGATCAAGAACTAGATTTATCCAGTTTAACAAAAAAATAGGACTTCTAAGGCTTATCATTTTTTAACTTTACTAAATCTAATTTTTTCATTTTATCCAACATCGAAATGGTGTAGTATTTTTAATCTTTCCCTCTGGGCACCATAACCACCTTCTCATATGCTATGCCTTGTTATTAATATATTCTAAAAATGGATTTAAACTATCCATAATAGTTGGACAAAACAATCCATCATTAATCATAGAATATATATCATCTAGCGTTGCCCATTTGGCATCACTCACCTCTTCTTCCTGCAGATTCAATGACGAAATATCAAAATTCTGCTCAACCAAGAATATATCTACAAAATCTCTCTGTCTACGAATAGTTTTTATTAATTTAAACTTTCCCACAAGATCGATTCCTAATTCTTCTTTGAACTCTCTTTTCAGCGTAGTCTCTGCATCTTGTCCAGATATTACACCACCACCTGGATTTTCCCACAGATCTGGAAAGAGTTTTCTGCTTTTTGCTCTTTTTTGAATATACACTTGTCCATCACTATTCACTACCCACATATGTACAGATAGCTTGTATCTCCCGGGTTCAATTGGTTTTCCTCTTTCTATTATTTCTCCCGTAAACACTCTGTTTTCATCATACAAATCGATTAATTCCATTTTTTATCTCCTTTTTTAATTCGTTCATTTAATTCTTCATCTTCTTTAAAAAAAGTAGCATCTACTTTGGTTGCTAAATCCACTTATGAGCTCTCGTGTTATT
>CAJOPQ010000001.1 GCA_905236445.1 uncultured Clostridia bacterium | reverse complement strand
TTGATGAAAATGCGTGGCTTCATAATAGATGTTTTTTTATAGACCACTTTATCACCTTTGTTGATTGTTCCACCTTCCGAATTAAGCGATAAGTGAAACATCGCTGATGCTTTATGGCGTTAAAATATATTTTTGGCAGCAGTTCTTCGGGGACAGCATTTAATTTTTCTAAATTTTCTATGCAGTCACGCGTTTCGTCACACTCCATCAACATTTTCAGCTTTTTCAGCCTCTCACTTCTTGTGATTTTAGCCTGCTTGTGAGTGTTGTTATAATTCATAGTGAATAAGATTGAATTGAAGAACCGTCGATATATATATTTAAGAGCACGAATATCATCAAGTTCCCACTTGCGATACAAATTTAAAAGTTCCTCCTTCACTGAGTTGTAGATGCTCAATCGCTCCTGAATATAATTGGAGCGGGTGTTGCCTTTGTCATACACCACATAGTGATAGAGAACGTCGGGTATAATCACAAGGGTGGACGCTTTTTCATAAACATGGATATTGAACACTTCGTCTTGCTGGATTAAAAGGCGAGGGAAGGTTAAATTTTTATCAACTATAAACTCTCTTTTATAAACCTTGTTCCAAACAAAACCATTGGTCTTTTCCATGCCAAGAAGGTGGTCAACATATATTTCTCTTATTTCATCATTTGATGAACAAACTTTGCTATCAAAAACAATGGGAGTTAGAGATTTATATTTGTCGTCAAAACTGTCGTAGCTGAACATTAGTACATCAGGAGAGCAATGACGCTCAATTTCCTTACGGCATCGTGCCAAAAAAGTTGTTTCAATGCGGTCGTCAATGTCAAAGAACGCGATATAGTCACCTTGAGCTTTTTGTATGCCGGCATTTCTTGCTGGACCAGAGCCAGCATTTTCTTGATGATAGCAGGAAATGTTATCATGTGTAGATGCCAATTTATCACAAAGCGCACCAGAGTCATCGGTTGAACCATCATCAACGAGAATCACTTCATATTGGGTGAATGATTGTGCCAATACTTGATTTATTCCTCGCTCAATGAAACGGGAAACATTGTAGATGGGTATTATAATGGAAAAGAAAATGTTATTCACGTTTGCTTTCAATCTGCTTTATCTTTAAATCTTGCACCACAATATTGCTGTCATCTATAGTTTTGCCTGCAATGGTGGTTCGGAAGCCAACAATTACATTATTTCCTATTGACGATCCTTTCAGTATCGCAGAACTTTCGCCAATCCAGCAATCATTCCCTATTACCACCGGCGAAGTGTCGGGGCGTGATTCTTCATAACCAAAATAAGGGAAATAACGTTCTGCGACTTCACGGCGTTTTTCTTTTATCAACATGTTGTGGGTGTTTGTGTCCCATATTTTTACGTTATAAGATATTTGATTATAATCACCGATGGCAATATTATCGTCACATCTTATCTCGCCACCACGGTTAACGTTGGTATAGGATCCGACTGTCAGCATTCCGCCAAATCGCACCCAGACCCTGTTGCAGGACAATTTACAATGGTGCAGCAGAGCTACATCGCCATCATTAATAATGATTTTGGTCTGGGTGTATGGGTCACCAATAATACAAAAGTCCTCTAGAATTAGCGAACCTTTTTCGACATATATTTCTGCATTATGGATTACCACATTATTTCCAATGTGCAGATTTGCACCGCAGGAAACTAAAATCCTGCTCCTGCGAATATCGCAATCTTTACCAATGCTGCAATTTGCCCCTTTAAATGTTCTAAAGACGACTTTGTGAAATAAGTATTTTATATTATAACCAAAAAACATAGTCTTATCACTAATAGTCCCACGAAATGCCGCTTTTAACTATTTTGGCTGGATTGCCAGCTATTATAGAATTGGGTGGACAACTTTTTGTCACTACCGAACCAGTAGCAATGATAGAATTGTCTCCTATATCCACTCCTTTTAAGATGGTGCTGTTTTGAGCAATCCATACATGCTGACCTAATTTTATGTCTTTTGGATGGTTCTCGATTTCATTAGTTTCAAGATTTATTACTTTATGAGAATCGTTATTTCGGATAATTATACCATAGGAAAACATGCATAGAGTGCCTATTTCACATTTTGCGTCTTTTAGAACAAACTCTACGCCTCTAATTCCTGCATTCACACCAATGTGCAATGTGGCATTACCCGACATGGAAATTTTGCAGGGCCCCATAAAACGAGCCTTATCATCAATTACGACATGGTTGTTGTCACCAGATAAACTAATGAATGTATTTGTCAATAAACAACCTTCCCCAATTGCGATTGAATTGTTGTTACCCGTAATGCGAATCTTGAAATTCTTACCTCTTTTTGAATGGATGTCAACAACGTTATTTGCACCTTTGCAATAAGTGGAACAAAAATGCGATTTCAATTTCTCAATCAGCTTCATAACATATAATTTTTTCTATGTTGAAGGAACGTAAAAATAATGTTATTTGTCATATTTATTCAACAACATGCCCCAATATGTTTCTTTCCCATCATCAGTAAATTCATTGTAGGGGAATCTCCATGTTAATGATAAAAAGTCATTATTATTTACAAGTTCTTTAAAACGTTGAGGATCTGCTTCCTTGTTAAAGAGATAACGAGAGCCATGTATATTTCCAAGACTTGGAGACAAAGCATCTACATCTTCTTTGAACTCTGAAAGTTTCATATAAGCCAAAAGCATGATATGGTCAAACATCAAATAATCAACAGCTGCATTATAACGTTCCCAATAATCAATAAGACAATCTCTAACGAAACAAAGTGGTTGATAGTTTTTTCCACAGCCCATAACACCTATTACCCATCTTCCAAATGGATAATCAGGTGATGCGTTTTTAGTTATATTAACAGAATAAAATTGTCCAGATGCAACAATTGGATGAGTAACAAAAATTGCTGCATCTACCCATAAGCCGCCATATTTTGTTATTACTATAAGTCTAATAATATCGCTCAGATGTGTAAAAGAAATTTTCTTTTTTTTTAATTTTTCTTCTATTTGTTTTGGCAATTCGAAATAGTTATTATAATTATCCTTATCTAACAATCTAATCTCCCGGCCATTAGAATTTTTGCGAAGTGACTGATGGCATTTTTGAATAATGTAAGGCATATCTTCCTTGCCTTGCCACCATAGCGTCCAAATGATATTACTTGTCTCAATTGTTTCTCGATCTGAACTTTGTGTGTGTTCTTTTTGATAAATTAGGCAATTTCTTGCGAAAAGATTAAAAAACCAATCGACCAATCTGTCTGTATAACCACTTGGTTTTTTAAAAAAGGACCTCATTCTTGGCACAAAAACTAATTTTATAGCAGTTTTAATACCAAAATTAGAACTATAAAATAACAGAGCTTTATGAAATCTCATTTACGCAATTTTTCGTTAATTCTTTTAAGAATTTTTTCTCTTCCTTGTTTTCCGATAAAAGCAAATAAAAAGCAAGCAACCATAGAAAATCCAACTAGAGTAACAATGACTAATCTAAGGAAAGATTGTGGCAGCTGGTCTTTTATTATTATCGTTACAATTGAGCTTGCTATAATAGTGGTTGCGCATTTTAAATAAGCAATCACTAATTGTAAAATTCTAATGGAATGTATCTCTTTTTTTAAAATGAAAATACTCAAGGTAAGAGTAACAACGTAAGTTGGAATGATAATGCAATATGCCCCATGCAAATCAGCACCCATTTTAAGAACTATATACATAATGAAAGGGCATAAAAGGTAAAAAGTGCCAGTATATAGGCTTAATCTTTTAATTCTTCCAGTTGCATGAATGGGAATGTTCACAATTAGATTGGCAATATTGAAAATGCAAGAAATCATTGTGACCTGCAAAAAGAAAAGTGCGTGTTTTGGAACTTCAACCAGCCATAATGATAGTAGATATTCGCCCTCAAAGAAAACAGGTATAAAAACAACAAATAACATCATAAGACTACAAATAGATGATGTTATTAACAGGCTTTCTACTGCACTGATGTCTGATTTTGCATATTCTTTAATTATTGGGGGACGGAATGCTTGAATAACATTATAAGCAAAACTTTTTATTATGCCATTTAGGTTAAGGGCTATTGCATTGGCAGCGTTAACTGCTGCGCCAAAAAAGATGTTAAGAACAAACGCAATGCCTTGATAATAAACACTAACACTCATATTTCCGTAGAGGTCCCACCCGCTGAAGGAGAGCATTGGCTTGAGGATGCTTTTGTTCCAGAGCCAGTGGAAATGTGTTTCTTTGAACTTGCGAATGCAGTAGAGACGGTAGATTAGCATTATGAGCAC